>JBFGLD010000179.1:0-8485 GCA_041576335.1 Anaerolineae bacterium
CAAAGGGGGCACCATCAAACGGATTACCGAGAAGTTAAACCCACGCGTCTGCCGGGTCGTGGCCTTGTACAAACCAACCGAGCGTGAGAAAACCCAGTGGTACTTTCAACGCTATGTGGATCATTTGCCGGCGGCCGGCGAGATGGTTCTGTTTGACCGGAGTTGGTACAATCGCGCCCTCGTCGAGCGGGTCATGGGTTTTTGCACTGAAGACGAGTACCGTGAGTTTCTGCGCTCCTGTCCGGAATTTGAACGGATGTTGGTCCGTTCGGGGATTATTTTGCTCAAATATTGGCTGTCGGTGAGCGACGAAGAGCAGGAACGCCGTTTCCAGAGCCGCATCACGGACCGAACCAAGCGCTGGAAATTGAGCCCGATGGATCTGGAGGCCCGGGTTCGATGGGTTGAGTACTCTAAAGCCAAGGACGTCATGATGGCCCACACGGACATAAAGCAGGCACCCTGGTACGTGGTCAATGCCGATGTCAAAAAGCACGCCCGCCTGAACGTTATTAGACATTTACTTAACGTGATCTCGTACGAGGATTTGACGCCCAAAAGCGTCGAACTGCCGCCTCGCCAAAAAAATGTCGGCTACGTTCGCCCGCCCATGTCCGATCAGACCTTCGTGCCGGAAGTCTATGGCTCAGACACGTCCCCCGATAAGATGCCTTCTGTAGACGAGGGTTAATAAGCAGGACGAGCCACAGCTCGTAAACGGGAGGAGTTAAAGAAGAAGCTGCATTACTCTAAGTACTGCTGTTCCCCGGCCGGAATCGCCACCGGCAGCCAGTTTTCTCGAGGTGCCAGTGGACAAAACCAGCGCGGATTGTAGGCGCAGGATGGGTTGTAGGCATAATTAAAATCAATAACCAGGTTCCCTTCCTCATGGCCCAAGTCGGCGTGTTTGATTGAGTCCAACAGATAGCGCCCCCCACCATACGTGGCAGTACCATTTGTTAGATCGCGGAAGGGCAAAAATAGGCCACCGCCATAGCCCAAGAACCAAAAAAGGGAAAGCATAACGGATTGACCCGCCACCTCGAAGCGAATTTTTCCAAAACGCTGCATGCGGGTCAATCCGTCGTGCTGTAATTCGACTTCGATAATCTCCGGCTCCACATCCTTCTCGACGGGTAGGATAAAACGCCAGGCCGGATTGTAAGGATAGTAGCGCAAGCCGGTGAAGCTGGCTTTTTGCTCGTTGGACAGGGCCGATTGGGGCTGAGTGGCAAATAGGACATCCCGACCCTGACGGAACTTGTGACATTTCTCTTCAAGGCTCAATTCCGGCTGCCGCAGCTGGGCATAGATTTTGGCCACAGCCCGGCGATAATCCACCAATGCCTCGAAGGGTGACCCCTCGAAAACACGCTGCTCTTGTATTGTCAGCATCATATCAAGTAAACTCCTCTTCGTCACATCTATGAAAATATATTGACTGCCCTCGCTACAGTCCTGTCATTTTGCTGCCGCCGTCAACTACAGTCAAACTGACTCGGTTGACTTCACGCTTTCTACAGCTTGTGGCCGCTTATCGTTCGCTGCATGAGCACATAGGATTTCTGGGAACAAAGCGCGATAGACGTAGCGCCTTAATGGTCGGTTAGCAGGTTTGTCACATTTAGTAATGACAACTACAATAGCAAAATCCTTACGTCCCGTATGTATAAAATGCTACAAAGCGGATGAGTCTATCGCGCACAGGAGTTCAATCACAATGAACGTATACGGCCAGCCTTACCGCACCATTTGGCTCAAGCCGGATGATCCCCGCGTGATTCAAATCATAGACCAACGCCATCTGCCCCACCAATTCGTCATCGAAGATCTGACCTCGGTTGAAGAGGTAGCGAGAGCGATCAGAGAGATGCACGTTCGGGGAGCCGGTTTGATCGGCGCTACGGCGGGCTGTGGTATGTACTTGGCCGCCCTGCACGCCCCGCGCGATTCCGAGGAGGCCTTTAAAGACGCCGTCGCTGCGGCAGGTGAGAAATTAAAGGCCACTCGTCCAACGGCTGTTAACTTGGAATGGGCGGTCAAGCGACAGCTAGAGAATATGCGGACCGCCGCTGATATTGAGTTAAAAATTGATAGGGCCTATCAAACAGCGCAAGCGATTGCCGACGAAGACGCCGAATTCTGTCGAAGAATTGGAGATCACGGGCTTAAGCTCATCGAAGACATTAGCCAAAGGCGGAGTGGAAATGTCGTCAATATTTTAACCCACTGTAATGCCGGTTGGCTGGCCTTTGTCGATTACGGCACGGCTACCGCGCCAATCTACGCGGCTCACGACAAAGGTCTTAACGTCCACGTCTGGGTCGACGAAACCCGCCCCCGCAACCAGGGCGCGCGCCTGACCGCGTGGGAATTAGGGCAGCACGGCGTGCCTCATACCATTATTGCCGACAATGTTGGCGGGCATTTGATGCAGCACGGGCTGGTCGATTTGGTCATAACCGGCACAGACCGGACAACCTCTACCGGCGACGTGGCCAACAAGATCGGCACATATCTTAAAGCCTTAGCAGCGAATGACAACGGGATTCCTTTTTACGTTGCCTTGCCGTCATCGACCTTCGACTGGACTATGCGTGACGGTGTTAAGGAAATCCCGATTGAGCAGCGGGACGCTACCGAAGTTAAATATATGTCCGGCCAACACGCAGGCGAAACGACAGCTATCTTGCTAACCCCGAAAGATAGCTCCGCTGCAAATTATGCTTTCGACGTAACGCCTGCCCGCTTGGTGACCGGACTCATCACTGAGCGCGGCATCTGTCCTGCCTCAGAGGAAGGTGTCTTGGGACTTTACCCTGAAAAGAAACAGAAGTCTTAGTAACTGGGGAAAGCCACACAACGTAATTCTACATTTTTGTGCTAAAATAAATATACCCCATGGATCTATTCGAACATTATCGCGAGCAGCAAATTGAAAAAGAAGCGCCGCTGGCTGCCCGCATGCGGCCTCGAACGCTCGATGAATTTATCGGCCAAGAGCACATTGTGGGGCCGGGACGGCTGCTGCGCCGGGCTATTCAAGCCGACCAGCTCTCTTCGATTATCTTTTACGGGCCGCCCGGTACCGGCAAGACCACCTTGGCCCGGATCATTGCCAATACGACCCATGCCCACTTTGTCGCCATCAATGCCGTGTTAAGCGGGGTTAAAGATATTCGGGCGGCAATCCAAACCGCACAAGAACAGCGTGGCATGTTTGGCCGAAGAACCATCCTTTTTATCGACGAGGTGCATCGCTTCAATAAGGCTCAACAGGATGCCTTGCTGCCCCACGTTGAAAATGGCACCGTCATCCTGGTCGGGGCCACCACGGAGAACCCTTATTTTGAAGTTAACAAGGCGCTTGTTTCCCGCTCCCGCATCTTTCAACTGCGCAGTTTGACCGAAAATGACCTGCGGGCGATTGTTTGGCAAACACTGGCCGATGAAACGCGCGGGTACGGCACGCTCAAGGTTCATGTGACTGATGAGGCGCTGGACCACCTGGTCAATGTGGCCAATGGGGATGCCCGAGCCGTGCTGAATGCGCTGGAACTGGCGGTGGAAACCACCCTACCAGACGCGTATGGGCTCATTAACGTCACGACGAAAGTGGCCGAGGAGTCGATCCAGCGCCGGGCCGTTTTGTACGATAAGGATGGCGACGCCCATTTTGATACCATATCCGCCTTCGTCAAGTCGCTGCGCGGCTCTGACCCCGACGCAGCGCTATACTGGCTGGCGAAAATGATCTATGCCGGTGAAGATCCTCGCTTTATCTTTCGACGTATGTTAATTTTTGCCGCCGAAGATGTGGGCCTGGCCGATCCCAAAGCACTGTCGGTGGCGACGGCCGCAGCTCAAGCCTTCGATTACGTCGGGATGCCGGAAGGTCGCTTTCATCTAAGCCAGGCCTGTTTATACCTGGCCACGGCTCCTAAGAGTAATTCGACCATGGCCTTTTTCGAGGCCCTGGCTGCGGTTGAAAAAGAAAAAGAGGCGGACGTCCCCGATCACCTACGTGACGCCAATCGAGACGCAGACGATTTTGGCCACGGCGCTGGTTATCTTTATCCGCACGCCTATCGCGATCATTGGGTGGCCCAGCAATATCTGCCGGATAGTCTACAGGGTCGCGCCTTTTTTTCGCCTGGCAATCAGGGTTACGAAGCTGCGATCCGCGAACACGTCCTGCGACGACGCGAAGCGCAACTGGCTGCTATGCTCGAAACGGATTTATCTACCGTGTGGGAATCTGAACCGGTCAAAAAAGGGCCGGCCACAACTAACCGCTGGCTGCAACGAACCCTAAGTAACACCGGGCTACAGTTAGGTCGCATTCGTGACCGAATTTTTGCGCTGGCCCAAGTAGAGCGGCACGACCTGGTGCTGGACTTGAACGCGAACACTGGCTTACTGACCTGGGAAGCCGTTCGCCGCGTACCGGCAGGTGGGGTGTGGACCTTAGCGGTTAACCAGCAAATTGCTGAGACTCTCGCCCAGCAGACTAATCAGTTGGATCCGCTAGACCGTCCGGTAATCTTGACAGGCCCCATCGAAGCATTGCCAAAATTGATTGCGGCGGTAAACAAAGAACAGGATAACAACGTGTCCTTTGATGTTATCATCGGGCGTAATGTTTTTACCCGCTTGGGTGATAAAGCGGCAGCCGCCGGGACAGCAGCACATTTGTTAAAACCGGGCGGGGGCCTGGTTCTGGCCGAAATTATTCCGAAGTACACGCAGCGTCTCTATCAACTGGTTGACTTATCTTCCTTGGCCACCGATTTGATCGACCGGATCGTTGCAGCCGAGGAAGCTATTTACGCGGCCCCAGATGATCCGATGGTCAATTGGACTGAAGTGGATTTAAATACTCTCTTTGAAAATCTCGGCCTTTCGACCAAGGTGGCAGTTGAAGAATTCAGCTCACAGTACCGCGTTGATCGGGCACAGCTGGGCCGCTGGTTTGCCGCCGAAGCGAGCGGAGACCGACGTTCGTTTGCGCAACGTTTACTCACTAAAACCCGTAAGCACGGGGTTACGCCGGCAGAGTTGGCAGCATTAGAACGTATCTTCGAGCACCAGCTTTTAGGGGAGACGGTAAGCTGGCAATCGACTATCGCTTACGTACTGGTTCGCAAAACGCATGCAGCAACGTCGTCCTAAAAGGCTCAAACATGTCCGGCATCCGAGAGGAGGATATCAGTGACACCCGAAATGGCTCTAGCTTTTGCCATCTTAATTGGGGCCTTGATCATCTTCGTGCTCGACCTTTTTCCCATCGACTTTGTAGCCTTTACGATCATGGCTCTGGTTTTGGTACTAGGTCCGATTTTGGACGTAACCCCGCGCGAGGCGATTTCCGGCTTTAGCAACCCCGCAACCATTACCGTGTTGGCGATGTTTATTTTGAGTGCCGCCGTTAATAGTACGGGGATCATTAATCTATTGGCGCACCGCATGACTCACTTTGCCGGCTCGAGTGAGATGAGACAGCTGTTCACCGTGATGTTAGTAGTTGGCCCTATTTCGGCCTTCATCAATAACACCGCGGCCGTGGCCATCTTGATTCCCTCGGTGATTACCATGGCTCGCGAACACCAGCGTGCCCCATCTAAGCTGCTGATTCCGCTCTCATATTTCTCGCAATTAGCCGGGGCTATGACCCTCATCGGTACTTCGACAAATATCCTGGGCAGCACGCTCTCGGCTGAGGCTGGGTACGGGACGTTTGGCATGTTCGAATTTACCAAGGTTGGACTGCCCATCTTCGTAACGGGCTCCTTGTATCTCCTGCTGGTGGGCCGGAAACTGCTTCCGGAACGGCGCACCGAGTGGGGGGTTGTGGAGAACTATCGGATCAGGGAGTATCTCACCGAGGTCATCGTTTTGGGGAACTCCCCCTTGGTAGGCCAAAGCGTTGTTAAAAGCCGGCTCAGGGAGCTATTTGATATTCACATCTTAGAAATTCTGCGAAACGGGAAGAAATTGGCCCATCCGCTTGCGGACAAAATCTTCCACAGTCACGACGTATTGTTTATCAAAACAAACACCAGGCGCTTGCTCAAGATCAAAGACATGGAAGGGTTGGCCATTGCGCCTGTTGTTCGTTTGGGTGATAAGGAATTAGAAAGTAAGGAGCGGGGCCTATTAGAGGTTGAAATCGGGCCGAACTCGGACCTGATCGGTGGTACACTCGAAAGCACGAATTTCCGGCACCATTACAACTGCACGGTGATCGCCATTCGCAAGCACGGCGAAGTCGTCCGGGAGCGGCTGAGTGACGTCATTCTGAATTTCGGAGATTTGCTACTGCTGCGAGGGACCGAAGCCGCTTTAGAGCAGCTAAAACGAGAACCCGGCTTAATCGTTATCGAAGAAATTGAGCAAGAGGCCTTTAGGACCGAGAAGATCCCGGTGGCCTTGGCTATTATCGCCGGCGTGGTCATTATTGCTGCCCTCGGCCAACCCATTTTAATTACCGCAATCGCCGGCTGTGTCCTGATGGTCTTAACCGGCTGCTTAAAAGTCAACGAGCTGCACGAGGCAATTCGCTGGGATGTGATTTTTCTTCTGGCGGGCATTATTCCGCTGGGCATCGCCTTACAAAGAACCGGCGGGGCCCAGTTGTTGGCCGATCTGACGACGCATTCAGCCAACTATGTTCCTCCGTTAGTCGTCTTAATTATCTACTACTTGATGACCGTCATCCTGGCTGAGTTTGTCTCGCACAGCGCAGCTGTGGTGGTGATGGTTCCCGTGGGCGTGGCTATCGCCGAGTCGCTTGGGCTGGACCCCAGGGCCTTGGTCCTGGCCAGCATGTTTGCTGCTTCGATGAGCTTCTCAACTCCAGTCGGCTACCAGACCAACACGATGGTCTATGGGCCTGGGGGTTATCGCTTCTTAGATTATCTACGAGTAGGCGCTCCGCTCAGTCTCCTCATGGCCATCACCACCCCTCTCTATATTTATTGGGTGTGGGGCCTTTAATTCCGAAGGAAATAACCTCAACCTAGGTGCTTACTAAAGGTGACGAACCGTGACATTTGAAATAGGCCTGGTGCTGGCTATACTTGTAGGGTCAATCATCCTATTTACGACCGACAAACTGCGGCCCGATATTGTGGCCATGTTGGTCCTGGTCACGTTAGCGGTTACGCGACTCGTTACCCCGCACGAGGCATTTTTGGGTTTCGCCAATCCGGCCGTGGTCACGGTTGTTGCGATTTTTGTTATTAGCGAAGGTCTTCTGCAAACGGGAATCGCCGACTTTCTGGGTATCCGTATTCTCATGATCGCAAAATCCAGTAAAAAACGGTTGCTAATCATCCTGATGCTAACCGTAGGATTGATGTCTTCTTTCATGAACAACATTGGGGCCACCGCAGTATTCTTACCGGTCGTATTGATTATTGCCCGTCGCACCAAAATGAGGCCCTCAAAACTGTTAATCCCCCTAGCCTTTGCCTCGGCTATGGGTGGAAATCTTACCCTAATCGGCACGCCACCCAATATTTTAGTATCGGCCATAATGGCTGAGTATCCGGGCTGTCAGAATTTCTCTTTTGGATGTCAGGGCTTTCGCTTCTTTGACTTTGCCCCAATGGGCTTACTGATTCTTGGTTCCGGTATCTTGTACATGGCTTTCATTGGTCGACACATGCTGCCCGATTACGATACGCATACCAGCTTAACCGATGTTTATAACGTGCGTGAATATTTGAGTGAGATTCGGGTTATGCCAGACTCACCTCTGGTGGGCAAGACTCTGGTCGAAAGTCGCTTCGGTCAAGAATATGATTTGACCATCCTAGGCATCATGCGCAAGGGCCAAGATCAGTTAACCGTTCGCAGGGATGATAGAATACAAGCCCACGATATTTTGTTGGTCGAGGGCGGTCTTGATAAGATTCTGAAGGTGCTTAGCAGCCAGGGCCTGCGGATAGAGCCTGATGTTTATCACCACCAGGACTCCGATTTGAAGTCCGACGAGGCTGGGATTGCCGAGGTCATTATCGACGTCGGGTCGCATTTGGCCGGTCAAAGTCTCAGACAAATCCGTTTTCGAGAAAAACATCGGCTCAACGTCTTGGCACTTCGACGACAGGGGCAGGCGATTTCGCACCCATTAGGCGACGAACCGCTACAGCCGGGTGATATCCTGCTGGTTCAGGGACAGCGTAAACATACGGCTTTGCTGCGGGCGAATCCAAATTTTTTGGTATTGGAAATGCCCCATCTTGAAACCCGTCGAACCGAAAAAGCGCCGCTGGCGCTGGGCATTTTGGGCTTCATGTTAATCGCTGCCGTATCCGGCTGGCTGCATATTTCGATCGCAGCCGTGATTGGGGCCATCCTGGTCGTTATGACCCGAGTTTTGAACATCAACGAAGCGTACAGATCGATCGATTGGCAATCGATCTTTTTGATTGCCGGCATGTTACCGCTGGGTATTGCTATGGAAACAACCCATGCCGCC
>JBFGLD010000180.1:0-8474 GCA_041576335.1 Anaerolineae bacterium
ATCTGGGCGGCTCCGGCTTTGAGGATGGGGTAAACCGTGTCTATGAGTAGAGCCGCCAACATGCCTGAGGGCACGTTAGCCCCGGTAATTGTAATCCAAAATATCAAGGTAAAGAGCAGCAGCATCAACGGAAAGCCCCAAATACGGCTGGTGACCAGCCGGTCAATCGCCCGGTCCAGGTTAAAACGCGCCGGCTTGTCCGGATAAGTGACGGCGCGGTCGGCAATGCGGGCCGCATCGGTGTAAATGGCCTCAATTAGACTCTCGTGGATGTTGCTGCCCACTTCCCAGCGCAGCCGGTTAGCCGCTTCTAATACGGTTTGAGCCGCACCGGAGGCGGCGGAGCCTGCGGCTGGACGAAGTTGACCCTGGTTAAGCATGCTGGGTTACCTCCAACTGCATGGATAAATTATTGGCTGTTTGCTCGGGGCCACGACGGGTTAACTCTCCCAGTTCTCCCCGCTCAACGGCCTCGCTAAGGCGTTGGTCGCCATCTAGCAGGCGCAGAGCCACCCAGCGCGCATTTGGTAGACCCGGATATGCCGCTTCGAGCTGCGTGACTAACTGCTGGATGGCTTTTTTCAGAGCCGGTGGCTCACTTTTGAGCCGGTGGGGTTTGCAGACGCGCTTGCCGGTTGCCACCTCGCTTACGGCTTGGAGCAGTTCAGGGATGCCTTGCCTGGAGCGGGCGCTGGTGGGCACGATCGGTACGCCCAAATCTCGGGCCAAAGATCGTTCATCAACCGTAAGGCGGTGACGGCGCGCCTCATCCATAAGATTAAGCGCCACCACGGCCCGATCGGTAATTTCTAGCACTTGTAACACCAGGTTCAAGTTTCGTTCCAGGCGAGTTGCATCAACCACGATAATGGTCACGTCCGGCCGCCCGAACAAGATGAAATTCCGGGCGATCTCTTCATCCAGGGTGGTGGAGAGGAGCGAATATGTTCCGGGCAGATCGACCAATTTGTACTGATGACCGGCGTATGAGAAACCGCCTTCGGCCCGCGTCACTGTTTTTCCGGGCCAGTTGCCGGTATGCTGGCGCAGGCCGGTCAGCGCATTAAAGATAGTGCTCTTGCCGGTATTTGGGTTACCGGCCAGGGCCACGACATAATCCCAATTGTCCATATTGATGCCCAATTTTACGAGATTGCCCACATGGTGGGCCGGGCAAGCATCACAAGCGCTGCCTGACGGAATTTTTAGGGTGGACATCACTGCCTTACCTCCTGTTTGTCGGATTCGTGATTGAAATTTGGCTCCGTCTCGGGCGTAATATTGATTAGAACGGCTTGCTCTTTTCTTAAGGCGATGAGTGCGCCTCGGATCAGAAAGGCCGTTGGGTCACCGCTGGGGCTCACCATCTCGGCCTTGATCCGGGTTCCGGGCAAAATACCCAAATCCAGCATGCGACGCCGTTCCAAACCACGGCAGGCCGGCGAAATGCTGACGACGCGGCCCGTCTCGCCCGGCTTTAGGTCCGACAAACGGGCCCGCGGCGCTGTCTCCAACGCCTGCTCTTTAGGCAGACGTACGACAGAGATATTGTTGGCCAACAGCGGCGTAAGAATATGTTGATCGCCATCGGCCCAGAATCGAACCTGCTGGGGAGACAGCTCCAAGAGTTTTATTTCCATTCCGGGGTATAATCCCTCCGCAGAAAGTTGGGCGTATACGGCCGCCGGTTCATCTTCCAAGTGAACAATCCGAGCCGACTCGCCGGCGGCCAGGGTGGTTAACGGCCGACCGCCATGCGGTACAAATTTGCCCCCGGCGCTGGGAATCGGGTCACCGTGAGGGTCGTGGGTCGGATGGCCAAGTCGGGCTGATAAAGCCTCGGCCTCGGCCGGCGACAAGCTGTGTTCGTGCTGGTCGGCCCGATCATGCCATTCGGCCTCGGCGAAGCCCGTCTCGTCGGCCAGGTATCGTTCCCACAAGCGGTGGGCTCGGATGACCTGCAGAGCGTAGTCGCGCCCGGTTGGGGTAAGACGAAACTCACGGCCTTCAATTTGAAGCAAATGATGGGTTACCATGTTTGAAAGCAGATCGGCTGTTTCGTCGGTTGAAATCTGTAATGCCCCGGCTACACTTTGGAGTGTGGGCTGGCGGACTTCTTGCTCACATTCATAGATGTGTTTGAGGGCATCCTCACTCAAAATGCGTTCTGTGGATCTGGTAAGTTTTGGCATAAATGTATCCCTGCAGAATATTAGTCCTGAATAAAATTATTTTTAGTTAAGACTAAATATATTATAATCATTTATGAATTTAGGTGCAAATAGGGCCATCGATTTTACTTGAATCATAGAACGCCGGAGGCTATACTAGACTAAGATGGAAAGTGCAGCCGCAGTACGGACACCTGGCGCCGGTAGGCCGGCCCGGTCCACGGTCGTCCGCTGGACCAGATTATTACAGGGCTAATGCCGAAAGCTTCAAATTGCCGATCAGTCTAACTGGTGGAATAATTAGTTGATAGGGCAAGGCCTGTTTCAACGACCAGGACAGCCAACTATCGCTCATATACCAAAAGTAAGACCAAAGAATATTGACAGGAGATGTTATGTTAAAGCGTTTGTGGCAAGTATTCGGTAATAATCGTCAAGAGGATATACCAATTTATATTGTGTCTGGCTTGCCCCGTTCCGGTACATCGATGATGATGAAAGTGTTGGAAGCCGGGGGCTTGTCGCCTCTTGTCGATAATATTCGGGAAGCCGACACTGATAACCCCAAAGGCTATTACGAATTTGAACGGGTCAAGAAACTCCCGAAAGGGGATGTAGCCTGGTTGGAAGAAGCCCGTGGTAAAGTCGTCAAAGTGTTAGCCATCCTGCTGTTTCATTTACCGGATGATTATAACTATCGCGTTGTGTTTATGCGCCGGGCAATGTCTGAGATTCTGGCGTCACAGCGAAAAATGTTGGTTAACCGGGGCGAAGATCCGGACAAAGTCAGCGATGAGGAAATTGCCAGGCTGTACGAAAAGTATTTTCGTCAAGCCAGTACCTGGCTGAATGAACAATCCAACGTCGAGCGGATCGACATCGATTATAACCAATTTGTAACCGATCCACTTTCCCAAATCGAAGCGCTCAATCGATTTTTTGGCAATACGCTTAACGTTGAAGCGATGGTTAACGTTGTCGATCCCAAGCTTTATCGTCAACGCAAGCAAGTTTCGCAGAATTAAGGCGGATATTATAGAGAAATATGTACAATTAGGTAACCCTAACCCTGTAAATTCGTATTGACTAATAATGTTGTATTTTGTTATCCTGAGCTTAGCGAGCTGCGCAACCTCAGTCGTGAATAAGTTAACTTGTAATCGGCATGCTCTTTGCCGATTTCGAGCAGGTTTTTATCATAATATTTTCTTACCGTTAAGTTACCTCAAGTCAGCTTGAGATTGCGCTCTGAGAATGGAGGTCGCCGTGTTCAAACGGTGGTTCGGACGAAGAGAAAAGGCCGATAATTCCTCAAATAGGGTCTATAAACACGGCAATGAGCATTTAATCGAGTTAAGGCAGGTTGTTAAAACCTACAAGGTTGCCGCCGGGACTTTTGTGGCGCTCGATCATGTTGATTTGGAGGTTGACCCGGGTGAGTTTGTAGCGGTGGTCGGCAAATCCGGAAGTGGCAAATCAACATTGATTAATATGATCACCGGGATTGACCGCCCGACGTCGGGCGAGGTGCTGGTAGGTGATACTGCTGTGCATACCTTGAGCGAGGGGAAAATTGCGGTTTGGCGTGGCCGCCATGTGGGCGTCATTTTTCAATTCTTCCAACTACTTCCGACCCTTACCGTTATTGAAAATGTAATGCTGCCGATGGATTTCTGCGATATGTACGCCATGCGCGATCGCGAAGAGCGGGCTATGGATTTATTGGACCAGGTGGATGTGGCCGAGCATGCCTACAAGCTGTCAACCGACATTTCAGGTGGCCAACAGCAGCGAGTGGCGATTGCCCGAGCCATGGCCAACGACCCGCCTATCTTGGTGGCCGATGAACCGACCGGCAACCTCGACTCGGTAACGTCCGAAGCCATTTTTAATCTGTTTGAACGTTTGGTCGCTAAGGGAAAGACTATCCTAATGGTAACCCACGATCTAGACTTGGCCCGGCGGGTTACGCGAACGGTCCGGTTAGTCGACGGCAGAATTGTTGGACCGAAGGACGGGGACAGGGTGACGCTAACCGAAGCGTCTATGCCGGCAGCGCCGGCATAGACGAAAGAGAACCGGGCCAGACTCTCTTTCATCCAAAGACTATCCTGTTGACCAGTGTAAAACCGGACAATTAGATAGTGAGCTCCACGCCGGCATGTGGTAAAATATACTTAAACAATATCGAATCTAAATTGATGCAGAATTGAAATGAAAGTTGCCATAATTCCTCCACGCTGGCGCAAGGTTCTGCGCGATCTGTGGTTACATAAGAGCCGTACGCTTATTGTGGTTCTCTCCATTGCCGTCGGCGTTTTTGCCGTAGGCACGATAGCCAGCTCCCAGATTATTTTGTCGCGTGACTTGACCGCAACCTACCTAGCTACCAATCCGGCCAACGCCACTGTTCTTACGATCGACTCTTTCGGCGACGACGTGGTTGAAGCGGTTGGCGGCATGCGTGAGGTCGGAGAGGCCGAGGCTCGGCGCCGGGTGTCGGTTCGGATTAAGACCGGTCCGGATGAGTGGCGGGTGACCTGGCTGATCGCCATCCCCGATTTTGAAGAGATTAAAATCGATAAGTTTGGGCCGGACGCCGGCGCTTGGCCGCCGCCGGACAACGAGTTATTGATTGAGCGCTCCGCACTGGGCCTGTTAAATGCTAAGTTGGGCGATACGGTGCTGGTCAAAAATCCTGAGGGCAAAGAGCGTAAGATGCGCATTGCCGGTTTGGCCCACGATCTGAACGCCCAAATGTACGTTTTTGATGGCGTGGCCTACGGTTATATCACCACCGATACCCTGGAATGGCTAGGACAGCCAATGGACTATAATGAACTTCGATTTGTGGCGGCGGAAAATATGTCGGACCTAACGCACATCCAGGAAGTGACCGCCAAAGTTCGAGACAAAATTGAGAATGGCGGCCACAACGTTTGGGTTACCTTCATTCCTGAACCGGGCAAACACTTGTTTCTTGACCCCTTTATTCAGGCTATCTCGATTATGATGGGAGCCCTGGCAGTGTTGTCGCTGCTGCTGAGCGGATTTCTGGTTATCAATACGATATCCGCTTTGTTAACTCAACAGGTCCGGCAGATTGGCATGATGAAAGCGGTGGGGGCCAGGACCCCACAGGTGATAACTATGTACCTGGCCACCGTAGCCGTTTTTGGCTTGCTGGCGCTGGCCATCGCCGTACCGGCAGGTGTCCTGGGAGCCCACCTGTTCAGCCGCTTTATCGCCGGTTTTCTCAACTTTGACATCACCGAGTTACGATTACCGTCTGAGGTACTGTTGGTTGAGATAGCTATAGGCTTAATCGTACCGTTAGTCGCTGCCATATACCCCATCATTGCCGGGGCTCGGGTTACGGTTCGCGAGGCAATTAGCGAGTATGGCCTGGGCAGAGGACGATTTGGGGCCGGCTTGCTTGACCGGCTGCTGCTAAGGATACAGCGGAGCGCCTTCTTGCGACGTTCCCTTTCTCGTCCGCTACTGTTGTCGCTGCGCAATACCTTTCGCCGTAAAACCCGCCTGGCATTAACTCTGATGACCCTGATCTTTGGCGGAGCGATTTTTGTCACTGTTTTTAGTCTACGGGTCTCGATGTTAAGCACGCTGCGGGCCTGGCTGGATTACTTCCAGTACGATATAGCCGTTCAATTTGAGCGTGAGTATCGCGTCGAGCGTCTTGTTCGAGAGACAAGCCTCGTGCCGGGTATCGTGGAAGCGGAACCCCTGGCCTTTTACAATACCCGGCGCGAACGTCCGGATGGGAGTAACAGTGATAATATCGTCCTCTTTGCCCCAAAGGCTGATACGAAGTTGATCAAGCCAACCGTTATTGAAGGGCGCTGGTTGCGCCCTGGTGACACCAATGCGGTGGTTATTAATTCTCTAGTGCGCAGGAATGAACCTGATGTAAACGTCGGCGATGAAATCGTTCTAAAAATCGAGGGGCGAGAAAAACCGTGGCAGGTGGTTGGGGTTGTGACCGGTGGTTTCCCGATGCCGACCACCTTTGCCAATTACACCTACTTTTCCGAGGTGGCTCACAGTGTCGGCCGGGCTCAATTGATCTTTGCCACGACTGAGCAGCATGATCTGGAGACCCAATCAAGCGTTGCCCGGGCCATGGAGGACCATTTTGAGAAAGTTGGGTTTGACGTTAGCGCAACCTCAAAAGTTGAGGAAGAGATGGCTGAGGTTGAGGCAATCTTTGAGGTTATTGTAGTGCTGCTGCTCATTATGGCCGTTCTGTTAGCCGTGATTGGCGGGCTGGGCCTGATGGGTACGATGAGCATCAATGTGCTCGAGCGAACCCGTGAGATTGGTGTAATCCGGGCGATTGGGGCCTCCGACGGATCGGTGTTGAATATTTTTATTGTCGAAGGGATTATTATCGGCGTCCTGAGTTGGCTGATCGGGGTCGTCCTGGCCTACCCGCTCAGCCGAATGTTGAGCGATCTTGTCGGTACGCAATTTTTGAGTGCGCCGCTCAACTACACCTTTTCTTTGACCGGGGCCTTAATCTGGTTAATTGTGGTCATTATTCTGGCCACGGTGGCCAGCTTTCTGCCTGCCTGGAACGCCTCGCGCCTGACTGTCCGTGAAATATTGGCTTATGAATAGGGCTACGTTGGGATCACCCATATCTGTGCTATAATAAGAGCCGTAACAGTAGTCGGGCAATAATGCTCGCGACTCGAAAATACCACAGGTGGATTTAATGTACCTATTCAACCCAGTTTTTTGGACGCCGATGGCCATCGTTAACCAGTCTCAGGGTAGTGTAAGTGCCCTCATCGTCTACGTTGGCCTTGCCGTTGGCGTATCGTTTCTATGCTCCATTCTGGAAGCGTCCCTCCTTTCCACCTCGCAGTCACACGTCCAGGTGCTTGTCGAACAAGGTAAACGAGCCGGCTTGTTGATGCAAAAGCACAAGCAAGATGTCGACCGGCCTATCTCAGCCATTTTGACCCTCAACACTATCGCCAATACGGCCGGCGCCGCCGGTGCTGGTGCGCAAGCGGCGGCTATCTTTGGCGACCAGTTTATTGGTCTCATTTCGGCTATCCTCACCTTGATGATCCTGGTCTTTTCAGAAGTAATTCCCAAAACACTGGGAGCCGTCTATTGGAAACAGCTGACATCTTTTACCGCCTTTACCGTTCAGTTCCTGGTGATTACGCTTGCCCCAATCGTTCGCGTCTTTGAAGGCTTAACCCGGTTAATTCGTCCCGAAAAATATGAGAATACCGTTACTCGGGCGGATTTGGAAGTATTAGCCAAAATTAGTGCCGCGGAAGGGACCCTTTTGGAGCGGGAAAATCGGGTACTCCGAAATTTGCTGCGTCTTGACGAGGTCACCGTCGAAACAATTATGACCCCTCGGACGGTGATGATGGCCTTGCAGAAGGACTTGACCGTTGGTGAAGTGCTGAAAAGCCACGAAGCCTTTAACTACTCGCGCATTCCGATTTATGATGCTAACATTGATGATATATGCGCCTATGTGCTGCGCCATCAAATTTTTTTGTATGGTGCCGTTGACCAGCCCCACGTGACCCTGCAAGATTTGGCCCACGAAATCCACATCGTCCCGGAAACTGCCAGTGTGGCCGACGTGCTTGAGGATTTTATTGCCAAGCAAGAGCACATTTTTTTGGTTATTGATGAATATGGTGGCACCGCGGGAATTATCACCTTAGAGGACGCCGTTGAAGCGCTGTTGGGTATTGAGATTACGGATGAGTCGGACGTTGTTGAAGATCTACGCAAACTTGCCACCGAACGCTACCAGCGCCAACTGGCGGAGCGAGCCATGATTACCCAGGCACCTTCCAATGTCGAGGCGGGGTCGTGAGCGCCGCATTTTCGTCACTCGCCGAGGCGGGTCGACCGGACTCGCAGCGTCCGCAAGCGATTCAGCGCCGCCGCCAGCTCGTACGGCCTAAAGGCCACATTGTCGCCAGTTTGGCGGCGGTCGAGTGCATCGAGCCCATGTTGACCAATCTCCAGCATAATGGCGATAATCACCTCGTCTACATCCTGCCGGCCGTCCATAAACCGTTCGCGGGCAAAATTAAGGGCTTGACCAATTGCTCGCACTTGACCCTCATCTACTAACTGGGCAACCAGGCCCACATCAATTTCCTCGGAGCCGAACAGCACCGCCCGCAGCGCCCGTGTCTTAATGCTGACGTCACGTTTACCCTTGCGCGGATCCAGACTTTTTGCCAGCGGAATTCGGGGTGTTGGGGCCGGCCACGGTCCGGAAATTTCGACCTGGCGCCC
>JBFGLD010000181.1:0-8460 GCA_041576335.1 Anaerolineae bacterium
ACTCTAGCCGGACAGCAGCAAGAAATGAAGATGGGGCAAAACCGGATTTATGAACTTGTTCTATAAATTCTAATTTCTGAGTTGTTTGCCGCAGATTCCGGCCGGAGCTAGGCGCTGCCCTCCATGATAAACATTACCCAAAATATTGCCGTTAGAGAAGACGAAATTCAGTTAGATTTCGTTCGGGCCTCGGGACCAGGCGGCCAACATGTCAACAAGGTGGCGACTGCCGTACAGCTTCGCTTTGATGTAGCCAATTCGCCCTCTTTACCCGATGCCGTTCGGGAGCGCCTCACCCAACTTGCCGGAAAGCGGATGACCGAAGAGGGCGTGCTGGTTATCGTGGCTCGGAAGTTTCGCAGCCAAGAGCAGAATCGCCGGGACGCGGTCAACCGTTTGATCGAGTTAATTCGATCAGCAGCGACAATACCCAAGCCGCGCCGTAAGTCCAAGCCTACCTGGGCCTCCCGGCAGCGGCGCCTGGCCGCGAAACGGCGTCGAAGTGAAATCAAACGCTTGAGACGGCTGCCTGATGAATGATCAGCTCCTAACAAATCGCTGCGGCGAAACCGCCCTTGCCGAGGGATAAAGGTTTAGACTTAGGCGGCAGGCTGCGATCAATGCTAAGGCCAATTATTTCCTTATGCGGTAATTTGGGCTAAAATTGCCTCCAAAACGTCCATGGCCATCGCCTCCATCTCGTCATCGGTTCGGTCCTGAATTGGATGGGGGACAAAGACGACTGCTGGATCAAATCCCAGGGCTGAGGCCTGAGCTTTCGCCGCTTCTTTGAATTCCCCCGAGGCCACAAACATTGCCGGGAGGCCCCGGCTTTCCAAATCGGTAATATCGTGCACACTGCACGTTGTGCAGGAGCCTCAATCAGCCAGGGCCTCTATCACCACGTCACATTCCGCAACTATTTTCTGTTTGAGGTCCGTCGGCGCCACGCGGGCATACGTCGGTTTGACAAAGCGTTTGGTGATAAGCCCGCGCTCTTTTAGACAAGCCTCGACCCGGTTCAGAAAAACATCTCCCCGTGCTTTGGAGATGTCGAGTAGGCCGATATTCATTCCCTGTAGCGAAGCCGGTCTGGGCAAGCGCTCACGCTTAGCCGGTGAGCGTTCGCCGGTAGGATCAAGTAAAATACGTGTCTTAGTCATAAAGTTATCTCTTTTGTCACTGCTTGACTGCCGGTAGGGCCGCTGGTAGCCCACCCGCCTATGATGGCTGAGAAGAGGCCGGCGCTGCCGCCGGCGCGAACAATATGCAGCCCGCCGGTCCGAAATTTGGGCAGCTTTTCACGCCCTTGGACCATTGAAGCGGGCATACCTTCGGCCATGCCGTTAGCCCCGCGCACCAGTTCGCCCGCCGGTAATTGGAGCAAGCTGTCGAGTTCTTGCAGAAGCCTGGCTTTAGACCAGCCCGCTTGCTGGAATACGCGGCTGTGCTCCGGTGAAACGACCAGCAGTGCATCCGCGGCCAGCACCACTTTGGAATGGCAGACTGTCCGGAGCGAGGCCGCAAATGAACGAGCCAGCCCCTCCGGCGTTCTGGAGAGTTGATCATAGACGGCCTGTACACCATCTCCGGCGAACAGGGTAACTGTTGAACGGCCCGGTGGAAAACCGCGCTCGATTGAAAGCGGCTCCCAAGACGAATTATCCTCATTCTCGGCAAAACAAAAGGTGTACTTGCCGGGGTTACCCAGCGTGGCCCGGTCTACCCCGCCGGGCCGGCCCCCGCCGACATTGCGGATGACCAGTTGCAGCGCCCGGCCAATGGTGGCGTTGGCTCGGTTACCTTGACCAAGGGCATTAATTCCGGAATTCATACCAATCGCCTTGGCAATTGGCCCGTTCACAATGACCACCGGACCGGAGAAATAAGTTGTGGCTAACACGCCGTGCATGCAGAACGCATCGATACAGGCTGCTTCAACCGCGGCCAGTACAACGGGCATGTATTCAGGTTTGCAGCCGGCCATCACCGCATTAATTGCAGCTTTTTCGACGGTACACTCAACCTGATCTGGAGGTATGATGCCCACCAGTTCATCGGCTGCGCGGCTCGTGCCCTGAAGCATGCGCCACACCCGTTCCTCGGTTGGGGGCACGACCGGCAGTCCGTCTGTCCAGCCGCGCTCAAAGCAAGCCTCCAACTCGTCTTCTAAGGGTGCCAACGCAACGCGACGGGCTTGCAGATTGACCGTCCCAAAACGAAGGGCTAATTTTTCGGCAATGCCCGGCTCTACGCTCAGCGAGCCACAGCCCGGACGATATGCCGGCAACTGCTCCCCCAGGCCAGCCACGCCGGTAAAAGCTCGCCAATCGGCTCGATTCCAGCCGACAATCCGTTCGATCTCGTTTCCTCCCTCCACCCGAATCAGAGTTGGTACGGTTTCGATGTTAAGATGATAAGAGCGTTCGAGGCGCGTATCATCTATCACCCGCAGCACGCCGGCGGGAAAGGCCGGATCATCTTGAGTAAAAACCGTCAGCGGGATATCGCGGACATCCAACTGCTGCATTACCGGCTCGATAAGCGTGCAGGTTGGGCAATCACGCTTACAGACAATCACCAAGCCGTCAGGAAGCACGTTCATAAGCACCTTTTTCTAGCGCTGCGTGGGACAAAAAATTTATTGTCCCTGGTAAAAAGCAACGTGGGCAAATTGGGTGGGCCACCACTGGTACAGTTGCTGTATAGAGTAGTAATATTTAAATGATTTGTCAATAATTGGCACTGCGGTTATTTGGATAATTAGGCGTAGTACAACTTCAGCCCGAAGTTAGCAGGTAGTATGTTTTAAGATTTATTATTGCTACTGTTCGGAGTGGTGATATAATAGGCAGCTAATATTACCGTCACGTACCGGTTAAGGGCCTGAAAGCTTAAGCTAGATTCTGTGTAGAAAGCTTTGTCATTCGCAGTTACATCAGGTTATTAAGGGCGACGACAGAATTGAAAACCATTCGAAAAAAGAAGAGACGGACTAGGGACCGCATGTCATTCCAAGCCGGAGAATCCGGCACGCTAAAAAAGCTTGTTGTCTGCGCGCACGCTTTGCTTGGTGTATTTATGTTGGGGTTGCTCTTGACGACCCGGATTCCGCAACCTGTTACGGCCGCAGAACCGACGCCGACGCCGACGCCCGTGATTGACGAACCTGCCGGCCTGCCCTGCCGCTTGGAATTGGGGCAGGATTGCACACCGGCAGACCTGCCTGAGTTTGTCGGGCCCCGCACCAACCCGTTGTTGGGCGCGCGTGAGGTACCAACATATACCCTGATTTCAGCCACTTTTGATCGCGAGATGAATTCTGACACCCTTAACAGCGACACGTTCTACGTTACGCAGGGGGCTGCTCGTATTGTCGGCGCCGTGCGTTTCATCCAGGTCAGTAAGATAGCTATTTTTGAACCAACGGTACCCTTGCGCCCAAATACAACCTACACGGCTACCCTGACTGTCGCGGTTCAAGACCTGCGGGGTGAATCACTGCCCGAAAATAGAGTTTGGTCATTTACAACCATATCCGGCCCAGCGCGGCTGGGCCAGGGCATAACCCTGATTGGTGCTGAGTCAAGCGGTCCGGCTATGCAAGTCTATTTTGGCGATTTGCATAGCCACAGCAGTTACTCCGATGGGCAGGGTACTCCGGCCGAGGCTTTTGCCACTGCCAGAGCTAGCGGAATAGATTTTTTTGCTCTCACCGAGCACGATTTTATGTTAACCGAGGCGGAGTGGCAGGATGTACTTGCCCAGGCCGCCACCGCTACCCTTGAGGGCCAGTTTGTCGCTGTTCCCGGTTTTGAATACAGCAATCACAAAGGGCATATCAATGTTTTTGACAGCGAGACTTTCGTTCAGCGTAATGACCCTAATTATGATACGTTGGCAGAGTTTTACGCATGGCTGGTAGCTCATCCGACGGCTTTTGGCCAATTTAATCATCCCATGAAGAACGAGCTGTACGACTGGAATTTTAATGATTTTGCCTTCAGTTCGGCTGTCGACCAAAAAATTGTGCTGCAGGAGTTGGAAACGGCGGACCAATTTTTTCTAAGCCTGAATAAGGGTTGGCATTTAGGTACACTAAAAAATCATGACACGCATCAGGCAGATTGGGGCTGCTGCCCGTGGATGGGACTGGTAGCCTCGAACCTGACCCGGAGCGCAGTTCTGGAGGCATTAAGAGCCAGACGGACTTTTTTTGTTTCACCCAGCGATAGTAACCTGGCCGTGGTAATGCAGGCCAATGGTTACTGGATGGGATCGGCCATCCCCAATACAACCGCTATCAACTTCGTCGTCAACGTCTACGATCCGGATCCCAAAGGTCGTAGTCTTCGTTTGATATTGTACGACAACGGTCTGCCGGTCGACTCCACGACGCTGGCCAGCGCCACGTCTTACACGTGGCGTCCAACGGTGCCGGGTTCGCTGGGGCATTATTACTATGTTGAAGCTTTCTACAGCGGCTGGCTGTTCCCGGCCTACAGCAGCCCAATTTGGGTTGAGCGACCCCCGACCGCCGAAGCTGGTCCGTCGCAGACCGTGGCCTTCGGCGCAGCCGTTACGCTGGATGGGAGCCAGAGCAGCGATCCGGATGGGGACGCGCTGGCCTACCGGTGGCAGCAGGAGAGCGGTCCTAGCGTAAACTTAACCGAGGCCAATACTATGCTCCCCAGTTTTACAGCCCCTACCAGCTTGGGAGCGATTTCCTTCCGGCTTACGGTTGCCGACACAGGCGGACTGAAGGCTTCTGATAACACTGTCGTCACCGTAACGGACAAGCCTATTCTCTCTATTACCAAAAGTGGCCCCGCCACAACCAAGCCTGGCGAACCGATCGGCTATACCCTGACGGTGGCCAATCACGGAGCCGTCGATGCGTTTGGGGTGGTCATCACCGATGCCGTGCCGCTCGGGGCGACCTACGTCGGCGGTGGAACGCTACTGCCCGGCAATATCGTCTCTTGGACGGTGCCGAACTTGCCGGCCAGAGGCGGCACAACCCAGGTTTCGTTTGTGGTCACGGCTCAGCAGGGCATTCTTAACGCCAAGTATGGGGCCACCTGCCCCGGCTGTATCCCGGCTGTGGGCAGCAAGGTCTTGGCCACCAATGTACGCAAGCTTTATTTTCCGCTTATAGGTAAAAAATAATAAGAAATAAATTAAGCGGCGGCGGCGTTGAGGGCTAAGGTATGATAGCCTCAGTCTCCGCTTATCTCTACGCTGCCATCGGGCTTAACCGTTACCGATTGCCCGCTCTCCAAGTGAGCGAACGCCTCGACATTGAGGACAACCAGGGGAATCGATTTAGCGTACATTTCATCAGCCACGATGGAGGCCAGGGCAAAGAAGGAGTCGGGAGCTGTCGTGATAATGGCGGCCGGGGCGGTTCCCGCCTTTACGGCCTCGAGCAGTACCGTCGTGGTCGTACTGGAGCCGCGGGTAAAGGGTAGGGCCAGGATGCGTCCGGCCGCTTGCTGCCCGGCCAGGGGATGCCGCCGGTCGATTATCGTGCCGGTCTGATAATCGTATCCGCCCCAAAAGCTGAGCGGCTCGCTGGAGACCAAGGCATCACCGCTGGCCTCGCCCGGAATTACCGGAATACCGTGAAATGTTAGACCCATAATGACTCATCTCTTACCACCCGGCCCTCGACAGCCGATTGGACGCAGTCGGCCAGGCTGCCAAAGGTAATTTCGGTGTCAAGCAGTCCGGGGGCGTAGTAGGCATATTTGGCCGAATTGGTCATCAGCCGCTTAATGTTGGCTGGAAGCATCGGTGAGGCCAGAATACAGGTATCCACGGTGATTTGGCCGCCAAATTGCTTTAGGGGATCCAAAACACCGGCTTTTTGAGCCAGCATGGCCATAGCCCGGCTAGATGTAACCAAGAACTTAACCTTGGGATGCATTTGCTTACCTTCAACGAGTGGGGCCAACTGCTTAAACTCGGCCAGCGAAAAATGGGGACTGCCTAAAATAACCATGTCCAGCCTTTGACCGGTGGCCGTGGTCAATTCACTTCGGGCTGAACGGAGCAGTTCGATCGTAACCGGCACAGTTTCTTGAGGGGGACGGCCTTGAAAGGCGGCTGCCAAGTTGGGTGCCTCCGGTGTAATCCCAACCACGTGGAACAGGGCTACCGAGCCCGATGAGGCGCCGGCCGCGCCCATCGCCTTAAATTGATCGTCGCCGGGGCGAACTTCCAGTCCGGTAATCACCGGAATGCGGTCGCCGGCGATTTTGCCCATCAGATGACCCAGCACCGGATAGAACGAATCATCCTGCTGTAAATCAACAGGAATGTTGACCAGCTGCATTAAGAGCTGCCCGGCGCGATGCTCGGTAAGGTGCAGCCCTACGGCCGGCACCCGGCCGGTAATGGCCGCGCAAATGTCCAACAGGTCAGGGTAGCGTTCAGTTCGCGCCCCTAGTACAGAATTGGCAAATACAATTGCATTCGATTCACCCCAGGCAATTTGCTGGCCAAATTTGGGGATTAACTCCACCTGGTAAGGAGCACATGTCCAGGTCGGGCGGCAGCCCATCGTTTCGTACGCAACCATCTGGCGGCGGGCCTTTTCGGCCCAATCGAGCGGAACGGCCCACTCAGCCCAGTGATGCTCGTCGAGTGAGCTGACGTTGAGGGTGGTTGGCACGGCTACCGTAGCCCCAAACCCGGCCAAACGTTCGGCAAACTCGAGGCTGGCTTCCCCCATGTAAATCGAGCTGTCGATATGAGCCTGGGTAATGTCGAGCAAATGGCCGGCCTGCTGAAACGTGGCCATGCGCAGAATAATAGACATGGTCATTTTGGCAGCCGGGCCATGCTGGCCTGCTAACATTTCGAGATCTCGGGGGGACAGTTCGACGGTCAAAATTTACCCTTGCCGACTTTGTCAGGAAGTTTTTTTAAGACCACTGACTAACTTCGCCTTGAAGCCCTCCGGCCAGCGGGTTTCGGCATTATAGGTGGCTGCTTTTAGGCACGTGCCGCGCAGATCGGCTTGGCCCAGGTCAGCGCCTCGAAGATCGGCCCCTTGTAAATCGGCGCCCTGGAGATTGCTGCTCAAAAAGCTAACAGCCTGAAGCTTGGTATTTTGCAGATCGCTTCCGGCTAAATTGGCTTCTTGCAGATTTGCGGCTTGCAGGTCGCTGCCCTGTAATATAGCCTGCTCGAGATCGGCCCCTTGTAAATTAGCCCCCTGTAACATGCCGGTCTGAAGATTTGCCCTTTGTAAAGCAGCATTTTGCAGGTTTGCCTCCCGAAGATTAGCCTGCTGAAGATTAGCTTCCTGTAAGTTGACACCCTGCAGCTCAACGCCGCGCAGATCGGCTGCCTCTAAGTCAGCCTGGCTTAGATCGACACCGGTTAGGGTCACCACGTGCAAATCAGCCTCGCGGAGCTGGATGCCAGACATGTTTGATCCGCTGAAATCAGCCCCGTTTAGCTTGGTGACCTGTTTGCTCAGGAACGTGCTAATATTCGTTAAATTCGCTCCCTTTAGATTTGCATTTTGTAAGATTGCGTTTTCGAGATTGGCGCCCTGCAGCGGCGTATGGCTCAGCTCCAGGCCGGATAGTTCAACGCCGGCTAAGTTGGCTCCAATTAGATTAGCTCCCTGGAGATATGTCGTAGTCAGGTCCAAATGATGGAGGTCCAGACCTTCCAAATTTGCCCCACCCAGATTGGTATTATGCAATAGTGCCCCTTGTAACGTAGCCTTTTGTAAATCGGCTTTTTCCAAATCGGCGTCGTGCAAATTGGCATTTTGTAGGTTAGCTTTTTGCAATTTACAGCCGGAAAGTTGCGCAGCTTGAAGGTTGGCCCCCAGTAAAATGGCGCCCTGTAAATCAGCACCGCGCAAATCGGCCTTCTGCAAGTTGAGGGCTTCCAGATTTGCTCCTTGCAGGTTGGCCCCTTGGAGGTTGACCCGGCTCAGGTTGCATCCCTGCAGTTTGGCCTGTTGAAGATTTACGCCCAGTAAATCCTGGCCGGTCAAGTCCATATCGCGCAGTATTGTCTTGCTCAAGTCTGGCGTTTTGTGCTTTTCTCGCGCACTTCTGATCCTGGCAAATAGCTCATCACGGTTAAGTTCATTGCTCATCGGAATCCTCCTCGGGAATGCTGGCGCTTTCTAACTGCTTGCCAACACCCGCCTTAACCCTGCCGAGGACTTCGTCAATCGACTCGCCGTCAACCATAGCTTGAACCAATGGGTCTACCATCATTCTGATCAAATTTGCCTCTTGTTCTTCGTCGAGATAGGGCAGATCGATTTTCTTGTTAACGGCCTGGATTAAGCGGTCGCCGAAGGCCCGGGCCTTGGCTGCGTCGATACCCTGGCTGCCATCTCTCAAGAGGATACCAAACGCATCGGGCAAAACGCCTTCCAGAGCCCGATCGACAAGGCCGACGGCATGTTCGATGATGGGTAGTTCT
>JBFGLD010000182.1:0-8452 GCA_041576335.1 Anaerolineae bacterium
CAATCCTATCTATTTTAAGTCTTATAACATTAATTGTAGGTCTAGCCGCAGTTCTATTCTCGCCCAAGACGATTGCAGCTTATGACTCTACAGAGATAGAGCAAATATTGGGTGTTGTAGATAGCAATCAATTTATAGGAGATAGCAATCAATCTACAACGTCATTGAGTGCAACTCATTCAATGGCAGACATTAATAACACCGTGGTTGCTCTAGTCCTGCAACCCGGAGAAGACAAACTTCATGCTTTTAATGCGCTGACCGGCGAATGGGCAACCCTAGAAGGAAAGGATTTTAAGATTGAGGCTGATGACCATGCGATCGTCAGTAATCTTGCGATTTTAGTAGCGCAACCCGGACAAGATGCGCTTCACGCCTATAGCGCCCTTACGGGCGAGTGGGCAACCCTTGACGGTAGCGATTTTCGGGTTGGAGCTGATGATATATTCAAAGTGAACGATTCAGTTATTGTCGTCGCGCAACCCGGACAAGAGAAGCTCCACGCCTATAGCGCCCTTACGGGCGAGTGGGCCACCCTTAGCGGAAACGGTTTTAAAGTTACTCCGAACGATGTGGTCCTCGTTGGGCCAGAAAATTAATTGATGAACTCAATACGCAATGCCTTGACCATTGATGTCGAAGAGCATTTTCAGGTTCATGCCTTTGAGACGGTGGTTGATCGATCTGCTTGGGATCGCTATCCCAGCCGAGTTGTCGCCAACACCAGGCGCATTCTACGCCTGCTTGCGGAATACGATGTGTATGCCACCTTCTTCGTGTTAGGCTGGGTGGCTGATCGCCATCCTGATCTTGTTAAAGAGATTGGCCTGGGCGGTCATGAAGTAGCTACCCATGGTTATTGGCACGAACTCGTTTACCGCCAGACGCCCGCTGAGTTCGCTGCCGATCTATGCCAGTCGCTTGATGCCATCGGACGAGCATTTAACGGCTGCCAGCCGGCAGGCTATCGCGCACCTGCTTTCTCGATTACCAAGCAATCTTTGTGGGCATTGGATATACTGCGTGATCATAGCATTACGTATGACTCAAGCATCTTTCCCCTGGCAGCGCATGATCGATATGGCATCAACAATGCCGATCGATTCGCCAATAAAATGTGTGGCGGTTTGTGGGAGTTTCCGGTTAGCACAATACGGTTGGGCAAACAGAATTGGCCGGTGGCCGGCGGCGGTTATTTCCGGCTTTTCCCCCTGTGGATCACCCGCCAGGCCATTCGTCATCTTAACACCCAAAGACATCCGGCCGTCATCTACCTGCATCCCTGGGAGTTTGACCCGGATCAGCCCCGCATACCCAATGCACCTGTGCTCTCTCGATTTCGTCACTATGTCAATATTCACAAAACCGAAACCCGGCTACGGGCTTTGCTGAATGAATTCAAGTTTGCGCCAATGAGTGAAGTTTTCATGAATTATTTGGAGGTATCATAATGCGTATCGCACTTATCACCCAAGAAGAACCTTTCTACTTGCCACCGGCGTTGGATACACTTTGTTCCGTGCGGCAGAAGGACATCATAGCATTGGTCATCTTACCGTCCTTTAATGAGGACCTTCCTTCTACCGCCAAGCGCCTTTACGAATTTTATGGCCTATTGGATTTTGCCCGTTTATCGGCCAGGTTTATTTGGGCTAAGCTGGCCGATAACTTAAACCGTCTGGCTACGTTGACTCGTCCCTACTCTGCGGTTGATGTTGCCCGGCGCTACGATATTCCAATTTACCAGCCCCCTAAGATCAATGCAGCCGAGTTTGTTACAAGCCTGCGCGACGAAATCCGTCCGGATCTACTTGTTTCTGTGGCCGGTAGCCAAATTCTGAAAAAACATGTCCTTGAGGTGCCGCCGTTGGGTTGCATCAATCTGCACTCAGCACCCTTGCCCCGCTACCAGGGCATGATGCCTAACTTCTGGACCATGGTCCACGGCGAGCCCGAGGCAGCCGTCACCGTCCACTACATGGTTGAAAAGCTGGACGCGGGCGACATCATTGTGCAGCTTCCAGTGCCGATTTACCCTACCGACTCCTTGCATAATCTGATGGTTCGATCCAAGCAGATAGGTATTCAAGCCATGCTTCAGGCCGTGATACGGATTGAGCAAGAAACCGTACAAAGACATCCGATGGATACCAGCCAGGCATCTTACTTCTCATTCCCCAGGCGGGTTGACGCCCAACGCCTGCGCCAAATGGGGCGTGCGCTCCTGTAGCGGGTTTGGTCATGTTGCCTCACAAGCATGCCCTCATCTCGGCGACGGTAGGGGCCGTCGGCTGGTGGGGAACCGGAAAGCCTGCCGCTTGCGCGGCCGCTCTAATCGCAGGCGTGCTGCCGGATATCGACCACCTCGTCGACTATTCATATTACCGTTGGCGAAGCGAACATCGACTAATACTGCCCTGGCACGGTTATGAGTTTGCCCTTTTTGGTACAATCGTCGCTCTACTAGCAGGCGACAAAATTCTAGGAATCGCCGTACTATCCTATTTTATTCATTTGTTGGCCGATCAAGCCGAAAACCGAACGCATCTCTTGGGTTACTCTTTGCTCTTTCGAGCTTGGTATCGATTTAGGATTGAGGATATATCTACCATTCCTGAAGCCGCTCTACGGGGTAGAATGGAAGATTTAGAGTTGCTTAAAAGCTTGCTGCGTCGCCGGTAAAAGTGTAAGAAGGAATTGAAGGGTTTAATCCTTAAACACGATAGGTAAATAGACCCACCTGGATTCAAAAGCGCCAATATCGGGAGCTAATCCGGCATAATCGTGGTTGATGCCCGGAATGATAATCCCGGCATCTATAAGAGGACTCACAGAACTTAGCTCATACTTCCCACTTTCAGGGCTAATGAAATCGGGATCGATGTTAAGCCCATTGGATTCCTGACCTGTTGCCGCGGTGAAAGCGGTCAGAGCATTGTATGTGCTGCTATCCCAACGCACGAGATCATCGTTAGTTCCATTCCACAAGTTGTCGTAATCCAAATCAACCGGGTGGTTAATGTCCTTATTTCGGAGGGCATAGTTTATGCCGGACCAAATATTGTTGCGGGTGTAGATCAAGGCCCAGCCATCCGACGAACCGCTGCTCAATTCTAGGCCGGAGGATTGAGGCATGACGGCGACAGCGGTGTTGTGAATAATATAGATTGGGCCAGACTTGCTGCTGCTATTGCTGTTGAATTTGAATGAGTCACCGGTATGATCGGTGTTGCCCACGCCGAAATGGTAGATGAGATTACGTATCGCATAAACCGGACCTTCGACGATCGGGGCAAATGAAATTCCGACCAACACATCGTGGAAGGTATTGTCCCAAAGGCGGACGTTGCTGCACCAACCATCAACTTGAACGCCATCATCACCAATGTTGTACACAAAGTTGCTATAAACATCTGTTTCGTTAGTCTGACTGATCGGTTCACCCGGACAGACATCGAAGCCGTCGAAATAATCGTGGAAGATGTTGCGACGGATGACATTACCTCTACCGCTAGTAGACCCGCCGAAATAGACCCCACCTCTCTCAAGGTAGCTGGCCGCTTTAACGGCATCCCAGGGCCAGTCGGCAATCGTATCGTAAAACTCATTATCCTGAATGACGTTACGGTGAGACGCGTCCCTAATCGCGATACCCCCGTTGTCGATGGCAAAGACGGAGTCCTGTACTAGATTATGGCTGGCATTCTTGAAGTAGATTCCTCTGGCTTCGGTCCCCTGGCCATAATGTTGAAAAGTCAGGTTCAGGAAGTAAATGTAGTCCTGTTCGACATCAAAGCCTCTATTGTATCGGGAGACGCGGATCTCCGCATTGTTGGGGTCGGCAGCCCCGGCCAGATGAACATAGAGGTTCATGCCGTCGAGGTAAAAGCCGGGAATATTCCAACTCAAAGTTTGAAGGGAGGCCAGATCGCCGTAAGGATAGAGTCGAGTGCCGTTAGCCGTGACCAGGCCGGTGTTTTCCACATTAGTGGTCGTATAGTAAACCCCACCGCCGGCTGCCGTCCAGTTGAGCGGAGCCGGATCAGCACCGTCGAGCACAGCTTCTTCGTTGCTATAACCGCGGATCACAATAGGGGCGCCCGGAGCACCGGAGCGGGGTAAGGAGATCTCACCCTGATGATACACGCCGCCACGAAGCACCACTTCATCGCCAGGCTGGGCCCGGCTAATTCCCTCGGCAAGTGAGCACGGCGATAACAGGCTACACGCTGTGCCATTGCCGGTAGGACTGACAATGAAAGCATTATTCGCTGGGGGGACACTGATTTCCGGAAAGGTGGAGGCGGTAGCATACAAGATGGTGTCGTCCAAGGGATCACCGTCCGGGTCGCTGAAGGTGACCCGGACGTCATAGACGGTACCCGGTTCTAGCCAGAATAGACTGCCAACGAAACGGGTGTTGCTGATGCGGGTAAGGGGGAAACCAACGCGGTACGGCTCGCTTCCCTCGCGGTATTCCACGGTGGCAACAGCATTTTCGTTGGGGTCATCCGCATCGGCAATAGAGACGGTGACTCCCATCGCATGGAAAGTGCCATAGAGTTCTAGCAAAGCACCTTCCGGGGTAAGCGGAGATGGCCAGACAGGGTTACTCGTTAGTAGAACCAGGAATAGTAACAGACTGAAGTTTCTCATCGCGACCTCTGTGGCTTCAGTGCTCTTTGTTGGCAGACAAATACGCACATTACCCACTTTATTCTTAGACGTTGTTTTCTAATTCGACGTAATCTTCTCTCTGGGAGGAGGAGGAAATGTAATGATATGGAAATGGTAAGTTAATTAAAAACCGCCGGATTTAAAGAATTTTGACGCGGCATAGCTACACTAAAATTGAGCTGGCTCATTGCGAGCCAGCTCTATGCAACCAGAGTCAAAGCTAATACCCACCAGTTTATTGCAGTAAACTTGCTGGGCACAACTTTAGGGTTTACTTAGTAGGATCTTCCCGAATTGTTTAGCATTTGACCCAGGCAGACTTATTCTAGTTTCTGATAAGCGAAAAGTCAACCGTGACTAACGGTAAAACTAAAAGATATTAAGCTACTGACCCCCAGTGATGTCACAGCTTATGTGCGGGTGAGGTGCATGACCGCCTGGCCGCGGTGCCAGCAGGGGCTGGTTTCCACGGTTCAATTTGACCTCAACGACTGTATCTCTTGTTAGGATCTTATATTGCCTGGGTCCGAGGCGCGCCTACGTGCCGGCTGGAAGCGCATCGCACCTCTGCGTGCTGGTGTCGCAAGTATCTATTTGGTCAAGGAGCGAGTCATGACTGTACAGGCAAGAAATCAAGAGGTTACTTCTGTTGTTAGCAAAAACGAAAGCTTTATTCTCAAAAAGAGAAATTACCCAAACTTCCGCGCCCCTTTCGCTGAGCGTTGGGTGATTTTGGTGTTGGGAGACGCGCTAATTGTGATGCTTGCAGTATTTGGAGCTTTTCTGCTTTGGCATCAAATCGCCAGTCCCAGCCTGGATGTCACCATCCATATTAGAGACTACTGGTATTGGTTTCCCTTTCTGATGGGTGGCTGGTGGGTCTTGGCCGGATTAAATGATCTTTACTACATCCCTGCTTCCTTTGACAAAATGACGAGTGCCATACGAGTGGCGGTAGTTGGCATAATAAACCTGGCCATTTACCTGGCTATCTTCTTTCTGCTCCCAAACAATCTGCCCCGCGAATTCTTTCTTGTCTTCTTAATCATCGTCTGGCCTGGTATAACCTTATGGCGTTGGGGGTATGCTGCTCTGTTCTCCCGCTTTGAGCATCGGGTCTTGATCGTCGGCCAGGGCGAGCGAGGACAGTCAGTCGTCAAGATCCTTAAACAAGCTTCGAAACTGAACTATCAAGTGCTGGGTTACGTGGACGACAACCTGACTCGATCACAGGCAGTGGACGATGGATTACCCGTTTTGGGCGACGAGGCAGATTTACCTGACCTGGTACGACACCTACAGATTCACGAAGTCGTGGTGGCCATCGAGCGGAGTTTGAGAAAGAAACTCTTTGAGTCCCTGGTTGAGTGCCAAGCAAATGGCGTGCGGGTGTCATTGATGTCTGACATTTATCGGAATCTTTACCGCAAAATACCTGTTGAGTATATTGATCCTGGCTGGGCCCTGTATGAAATACAGAACCGCCTCGTTTTCAACCGCCTCAATCTTGCGCTCAAGCGCCTGCTGGATCTGGCATGTGCCCTTTTGGCGCTACCGGTTTTGGCTCCACTCTTTCCCTTGATCGCCTTGGCTGTTAAGCTGGACTCTCCTGGGCCAATTTTCTACCGCCAAATCCGTTGTGGACGGGCCGGCAAACCCTTCTCCATAATAAAATTCCGCACCATGGTCGCTGATGCAGAAAAAGATGGCAAGCCGCAGTGGGCTTCAAAAAATGACATGCGGATTACTCGGGTAGGGCGTTTCCTGCGCAAATCACGCCTGGATGAGTTGCCCCAGTTGATCAATGTATTGCGCGGGGATATGAGTATCATCGGCCCCCGTCCGGAGCGCCCTGAATTTATCGAAGAACTACAACAGGAAATCCGATTTTATCGTACCCGGCTGATGGTTAAACCCGGACTCACCGGCTGGGCCCAGATTCAGTACAACTACGGCAACAGTGTGGAGGACGCGTTGATCAAGCTCCAATATGATTTTTATTATCTGCGCTACTGGTCATTATGGTTGGATCTATACATCGTTTTCCGCACCGTCGGCGTGGTGTTTCAATTCAAGGGCACTTGATTGCAGCCTGGATTCCGGCGAAATGAAACAAATTCAAGCTGTTTTAGGCCAATAACATTCGGGTGTGTTTTAAAGGAATAGAAAAACTTCGCGGGCCGGGGGGCTTGAGGGGTGTAGTGTCCAATAAACTCTCCTCTCCAACTCAATTGAGAACCATTCAATTACAATAACTTTACCCAAATGCAGACTTTGAAAGGAAGCGTTCAAATGGAGGACTTTGCAGAAATACGCAAGTACATATATGCCATCTTTCGATGGTGGTGGTTGATTATCTTATTTGCGCTGATGGGCAGCGTTATCGGTTTCGAGATTAGCAAGCGGCTGCCTCCAGTTTACCAGGCGACCACGACCATCATTGTTGGTCAATCCATGAATGCCACTGACTTGACTAAGACTGATCTTCAAACCAGTGAGTTGTTGGCCCAAACCTATGCCGATATTGCCCGACGTCAACCTGTCCTGCAGGGTGTCATCAAAGCCCTAAATTTAAGCAGCAGCGAGCGGTCCTTGAAAAAACGAATAAAAATTAAGCAAGTATCGGGCACTCAATTACTTGAGGTAAGCGTGGAGGCCGGTTCACCGGAGGAAGCCCGAATTACGGCCGATGAGATAGCTCGCCAATTAATTCTGCAGAGTCCAACCGCGATGCGAAACGAAGCAGATACCGAGAAGCAACAGTTCATCAAGCAGCGGTTAGAGCGTTTACAGATCAGAATTGAAGATGGACAAGAGCAATTGAAAGAACTCGAAATGCAAAGAACTGACTCTCTTTCGGCCGATGAGCTCGCAGAACTTCAAAAGCAAATTGATACCTTGGAGAACCTGATTTATGATTGGGATAACAGTTATACGCAATTGCTAATTCTTGCTGAGAGCCAACAATCCCCTAACCGGTTGGCGGTCATTGAGCCGGCTCAAGGGAGTGCAAACCCAATTCGTCCCCAACCGAGACTTCATGGCCTCTTGGCCAGCGCGGTTGCTCTATTATTAGCTATCGGTTTTGTCGTTACGCGAGAATTTCTAGATAACACGATTCAGTCTGCCGGCGATTTTAGCGAATATCTGGGCATCTCCCTATTGGGAACAATTCACCATGCCGAAGGTGACGATCTTCCGGATAAGCTGATTTCCAATCAGAACCTCTTTTCGCCGATGGCAGAGGCCTATCGGATGATCCGCAGCAATATCCAGTTTAGGACTATTGATCAACCTGCCAAATCCATTGTGGTCACCAGTGCGGTTCCTGGCGAAGGCAAAAGTACAACCACAGCCAACTTAGGGTTGGTTATGGCCCAAAACGAGCTCAAAACTGTCATCGTCGATTGCGATTTAAGACGACCAACCCAACACAGAATATTTCAAATATCTAACTCGATGGGGCTGACAGATTTTCTCCATGCGCCGCAACCTAACCTCGAGGATTACCTTAAGAAAACCGGTGTAAAGAATTTGTACTTACTCACCTGCGGCGTACTCCCCCCTAATCCTTCGGAACTGCTAGGTTCGCAACGTATGGGCCAGTTATTGGCCGGCCTGAGTGAATTTGCTGATGCGATTATTTTGGATAGTCCCCCGGTTACCGCCTTCACTGATGCGGCTGTACTATCGACCAGAGTGGATGGCGTCGTGTTAGTAATCCAAGCCGGCCAGACCCGCTTGGATATAGCTCGGAAAGCTACTCAAAACCTGC
>JBFGLD010000183.1:0-8408 GCA_041576335.1 Anaerolineae bacterium
ACTGTTGATCCGGGCTATAACGTCTCCAACAGAACGGTCATGACCCAATACGCTATTGAAACGTTTCAAATTAGCGCTTTTGTGTTATAATCTCGGCCTATTAAGGAAAAAAATGGCCCAACGAATTGTTCTGAGCATAATTGAATTTTCGGAAGTGCAGCTGGATAAGCTGCGGGCTGTTTCGCCCCAGTTAGAGGTACGACAAGAAACCGCGGCAGGGGTCAACGACCTGGCCCCAGAATTACGCGATCGGGTTGAAGTTCTTTACGGCTGGGGAAAACCGCTCCACGATGCGCATCGCTTCCCACGCTTACGATGGATTCAAACACACAGCGCCGGGATCAACGATTTGCTCGACAAGCCGGTCTGGCGCAGCCCCGTTATTTTGACCACTGCCAACGGTATTCATCCTATCCCCATGGCCGAGCACGCCCTGGCCATGATGCTGGCCTTCCGCTGGAAACTGCGCACCATGTATCAGCTGCAAGCGCGCCGAACGTGGCCTCAGGACCGGTGGGACACCTTCATCATGCCGGAACTGCGGGGCAGCACCCTGGGTATCGTCGGCTATGGGGCGATTGGCCGCGAATTGGCCCGGTTAGCCCAGGCCATGGGTATGCGCATCCTGGCCCTTAATCGCTCGGGGCAGCGCCGCCAGTACCAGGGTTTTGGAGTACCGGGAACCGGCGATCCTGACGCCGCCGTGCCAGAAAAAATCTACCCAACCCGCGGGCTGTTTGATATGTTAGCTGAATGTGATTACGTCGTCGTATCGGCCCCACACACGCCCGATACGTACCATCTAATCGGTTCGCCGGCCTTTAGCCACATGAAACCAAGCGCCTTCTTTTTTAATCTTGCGCGAGGCGCAGTGGTGGATGAAGCCGCGCTCATCGAAGCTTTGCGCCAGGGTCAAATCGCCGGAGCCGGTCTTGACGTCTTTGAAGAAGAGCCCCTACCAGAGAACAGTCCGCTGTGGGCGATGGAGAACGTGATTATCTCCCCGCACATCTCCGGCTTTACGCCCCAGTACGACGAGCGAGCCGGCGACTTGTTCGTCGAAAATTTGAGACGTTACCTGAACGACGAACCTTTATTAAATTTAGTTGACCGGGAGCACGGCTATTGATTAAAGGCATTATTTTCGATCTGGGCCACACCCTCGTCCAGCTTACCAGGAATATCGACGAAGTGGCTCGCGAGGGCGCCGAGACCCTGGCGAGCTGGTATCTTAAGAAAAAACACGTGAAGTTGGACCAAACGGCTTTAATAGAGACCTTTCTCGCCGAGCGAGACAGGGGCTGGAAGCTGGCCAACCAAACCCACGTCGAGGTGTTAGCCACTCAAACCCTGCGTGATACCCTCGACAAAATCGAGGCGCCGCCGGCAACAAAGACCAAGGTTATGCTCGAAGCCGCCATCAAAACCTACTTCGAGCCGGAGCAGGCGGCCTGGCAAGCGTACGTTGATACAATCGACACCCTGAATCTACTCAAGCAACAGGGCTACCGGCTGGGCTTATACTCCAATGCCAGCGATGACCCCTTGGTACAGCGCCTGGCCAACGAAAACCGGCTCCGGCCCCACCTCTCAATTACTTTTAGCTCGGCCGGCTGGGGCTGGCGCAAGCCAAAGCCGGAGCCGTTTGAACTAATTGCCAAGCGCTGGGAACTGCTTCCTGAGGAAATTGTCGTGGTCGGCGATACCCTGAACGCCGATATTTTGGGTGCTCAAAATGCGGGCATGCCGGGCATCTTGGTTACAATGCGCGAGTCGCCGAGCAATGACGATAACCGTCATATAAAGCCAACAGCCACGGCGGAGCGTCTGTCCGCTTTACCCGGGCTTATCGCCAACCTTTAAGATGAACAGATATCGTTATAGTGTCCGTAGAATCAATTTATTACCGCTAGCCAAGTTCGGCTGCTTACTCGGCGGGCTGGCCATGTTGGGACCGGGCCTTATCTGCGCAGTCGTAAGCCTGCAAGTGGTGTCGGCCTTACGCAGCCTGCTCGAAGAATGGCAGACATCGGTGGTGGACCCGCTCGGGTTAGGTATTCCCCTTGAATTCGATTTTATCAAGTTATTAAATCTGGAAGCCACCCAGGCCCTTTTGATCCGCCTGGATGAGCAGGACCTGGTCTTGGCGACGCTAATTATCCTATGCAGCGTCATCGGCGGCGGCTTATTGATCGGTCTCACGATATTGGTGGTGGGCTGGGGGTACAACCTGCTGGCAGCATTGACCGGCGGCTTGGAAGTGGAATTGCGCGCTTGATCCAGACAGACGTAACCGTAACTAAGAAAGAGACGATCGCCCCGGCTTGGTGGGAACTAACCATTTCTGCCCCGGCGCTGACTCCCCCACCACAACCCGGACAATTCCTACTGCTGCGCTGTGCCGACCCGTTTAACTGCTATTTGCGCCGTCCGCTCTTTCCGGCGCACGTGGAGACGGGGAGCTTTACGCTGCTCGTACGCCCCGATCCTGATCCGGGCCTGGCCTGGTTATTAGGGCGGAAAGTGGAGGATACCCTGGACGTCATCGGCCCGTTGGGCCGCGGCTTTCCTGGGACCGACAAGCTGCGCCACCTACTGTTGGTCGGCGATGGTCAAGCCATTGGCCCGCTGCTGGGCCAAATGGAGCGTGCCGTCGCAGCGGGTGTTTCCGTTACCGTAGCCCTGGGCGGCACCCGTGCCGCCGATTTGTACCCGGTTTCGGCGCTGCCGCCGATTGTCGAGTTTCAAGCGGCCACAATCGACGGATCGCTGGGGCACCGTGGGCTCGTCACCGATTTACTGGCGGAACTATTGCCCTGGGCTGATGCCGTTTGCGCCGTGGGCTCGATAGAGCTATATCGGGCCCTTAAATTGCAGGCCGAAAAGACACGGCTGCGAGCCATATCCGATTTTCTATTCGGTTTGGTCACGGATCATATGATGGCCTGCGGCGTGGGGGCCTGTTTAAGCTGCAGCCGCAACACAGCTGCCGGCTTGAAGCTGGCTTGCGTTGACGGGCCGGTGTTTGATCTGGCACAGCTAGATTTGGAACATGATGATCGAACTCGCTCCTCTTAACAAAATAGGCTTGAGCCTGGCCAACCCGGTTCTCATTGCGGCAGGCTGCTGCGGCTATGGGGTTGCCTATCGCCATTTGGTTGACCTGTCCGTCTTCGGCGCCATTGTTACCGGTCCCATCACCCTCCGCCCCAGGCGCGGTCGTCCGCAGCCCCGCCTGGTTGAGACCAAAGCAGGCTTTATCCTTGATACCGGGCTGCAAAATCCCGGCGTCAAACGGGTTATCCGCCAAAATGAAAAGTTGTGGGGGAGTCTCGACGTGCCGCTGATTGCCCATCTACCGGCAGATGAACCTGACGATTTGCGCCGGACCGCCCGAGCCGTGGCCGGCACGGACAAAATCGCCGCGATCGAATTGGGGATACCTCCTGACGCGGCCCCGGCAGATATCAAGCATTGGGTCAAGGCTGTGCGTGACGGCTGCCTCCTGCCGGTTCTGATCAAACTGCCGCTGCTTACAGCAGTTGATCTGGTTGAGGCTGCGGTCAAGGCTTCTGCCGACGCGCTGGTGATTGGCTCACCGCCCCCGGGCGCCGCCCGGCTGCCAACCACTGCTCAGATGGTCCATGGTTATTTGTACGGCCCGGCTGTGCACAACCAGGTGCTCCACCAACTGCAAACTCTAAAAGAGTTGACGGAACTGCCACTGATCGCGGTTGGCGGTATCCATGCCTTGGCCGATGCGCAGGCGTTTATCGAGGCCGGGGCAGCGGCGCTGCAAATCGACTCCCTGCTCTGGGTTGATCCGAGACAATCCGAGGAAATTGCCAGGAACGTTATCCACGGCTCGTAAGCTTGTCGTTACGGCTTGGAAGTGACGGTCACTTATATCACCTAAGATTCTGGACACACTCCCTAACGTCAAAATTCTTGCGCTTTCACCTCAGCGGTGATATAATACCAACTCACATTCGGGTGCGTAGCTCAGTTGGTTAGAGCGCACGGTTCACATCCGTGAGGTCACAAGTTCGAGTCTTGTCGCGCCCACTTTTTGAAAAAACGGGCCTTTTTTGTCTGTTGAGATGAAAATCGCCCTAAATCCCACATTTTTTGGCCGTTTCCCGGCCAATACGGTAGCCCTACCGGGACTCGGTGGGGCTTATTGGTTAATTTCCACGGACCGTGCGCAGCGTTAGAAAGTATTTATTATGGCTGATCCCAAGTCCACATCCTCAACACTCGAATTGAATGTTCCTACTTACATTCCCCTACCCGAAGCAGCCCAAAAGCATGGCCTCTCTGAACAAGCATTGACCCAACTTATTCAGGCTGGTAAGATCGAGGCAGTTCAGTTACCGTCTGGAGAATTGCTTGTGGCTTCTGAGAAGAATGCAATAAAGCACAAAACCAAAAATGAGATCATTGCCGCAAAATTTGGCCATCTTCGCGGCAAGCTAATCAGTATAAATGCTGCCTCAAGGAAGTATGGTATTCTTCCCAGTAACTTTACCAGATGGGTACGCTCTGGATATATAGAGGTGATAAAGGAAGAAGATCGTCAAGTTAAGATGGATGAAGCTGATGTAGCATATTGTGAATACGTTTATACTAAGAAGAAAGAAGAATATGGTGGCAATATTGCTGGCGTGAGAATTTTTGATGAATATGGTAATCCTTATCAACTAAAGTACCCAGATCTCTCAGAAAAGCGTAGAAACCAGTAGACCTGGATCAGATATCAATTAGCTAGGATAGCGGGAGGTGGCAATTAGCCACCTTTTTTATTTGTGGCGATATATCAGGTTTTAACAACCTGCAATATATGTGCTAGAATGGTGCTTATTAACTCACAGATTACATCAAAATCGAGAGTATAATCAATTCGGTTTCCCATTCTGTGAACTAGTCAGGTCTAACGGTTTTTATTGAGTATTGGAGGCAAAGATGTCTCAAAATACACTAACTCAACCACTTGTGCAATGTCATCCCCAGAAACTCATTTTCATCCAGAGCCGGGCCGAGATCAATTTTGCAGTTGTAAATGAATACGCGGAAATGATGCTGGAAGGCACCGTCTTTGATCCAGTGGAAGGCATTCAGGATGAAGATGGTCAGACTTTTGTCTGGGATGGATACCACAGAGGAGAGGCGGCCAAAAAGGCAGGTACGAGACTTCTCGTCAACCTCAAGCCCGGTACTAGAATTGAGGCCGAGTGGTTGGCCCTCACGGCAAACCAAAAGCATGGCCTGCGCCGGACCAACAAAGATAAGCAGCGTGTGGTGCGCCAAGCCCTCCTGCACCCTTATGGAGTCAACCTCAGCAACAGCGAACTGGCTCGTCACTGCGGCGTTAGCGACAAAACTGTGGCTAAAATCCGACGTGAGTTGGAGCTATCTTCGGAAATTCCGAAGATAGATAAGCGACTTGTCCGGCGTAATGGCGCGACTTACGAACTGGATACCAGCGACATCGGGAATACCCTGAGTGAACAACAATGCAATGGTCGGCAACCTGATGGCATTTCATTGGTAAGGCAACACAGGCAGCCACCGGATCACTTCAAACATGACCCAGTCGAATCAAATAGCCGCCATTTGCTTAGTGAGGCAATACCAATTCCCGATCACGCCAGGTTATTTGCTGGACTGAGATCTAATGGGCAGGCGATACACCAACCTGAACATCAGGATTTTGAATGCCCCCGCTGTGGCCAGGAAAAGATCGTCGGCGTAAACGGCAGTCGACGCTGGTGCCTGAGTTGCCTGGCCGAATGGCCAACCGCAGCCGAGTTCCTGGCTGCAGTCAACGCGATACACGATCAGGCCATTCAGATACCAACCCGCCAGCAGCTTCAGAAACGATTTCTTAACATTCTGGCTCAAATAGATGAGCGCGAACTGGGCAAGATTAATACCTGGCTCGACTCGCTGGAAACCTGGCTTGCTTTCGTAGAAGAGTCTCACTTCGCGGAAGCCGATGCACATACGCGGTTGAACTCACATCGAATGTTGGAGTACGCTTGATGAAGCGTAGCCACAGCCGTCCGAGCTATCGCAACCATCACGGCGACCCGGTGCGCTGGCTGCTGGCCGCGGTGGTCCATTGCGCAGTCCGAGATTGTGAGCCAGACCGTAACGTCTCTGCCCCAGATCGGGCCAGCGCCGAGTGGTTTCTTTCCGGCGAGGAAGGGTTGGCCTGGCTGCGGGCCTTTGGCATCCCCGACCACAAAGCACGAGATTTCGTCGACAACAACGGTAATGGAGGAAGGTAAGGTGGACCGCCAAAAAGTGATCACCGACACGATCTTGGCTACCCAAGATACCATTCATCTCCCACAAATGTGGTTGGGATTATTGGAATGTTGGCGAGAATATGGCCGCGCGGAACCGGATGATTTCTTGGATGGCTGCCAGCAGTTGCGAGAGGCTGACCTGTGGCATTGGGCCAACGAGGCTGGGGGACACGGGATCGGCGCTCTGGCCCAAGCGGTTGGGATAGAGCGTTCACCAGCCGGCCGAACGGACGAAATAGGCGGAGTAGGGGCCTACTGCCCTACTCTTCCCCCCCAAAGTAGGCCTATTCGGCCATATCGGGGGGGTAGGAGGCAGTAGGGAGGGGTCCGGACCGATGCAAGAGACAGAATACCAACGCTACCTGCAAGCTGTCGCCTCCGTACTCCGCCACACCGATGCTACCCAGCGCCGGATGTGGCGCCGGGTACGATTGGACGGCGGGGTGCCGTTTCGCTTTGTCAGTCAGCCGGTCATTGGTCCTCAATGTGTGACCGTTACCATCCAGATCCGGGATGAGGACTTAAAGCGCGTGCTGGCTTTGGGCGACCGGCTGGCTATGGTGTCCGGCTCTCACTTCGCCCGGGTTTACCGGGACCGGTCGCTTGTCAGAGTTGAGTTTACGTTACCGCGCTCGATGTGGCGGGATGTGTACTTGTCGCAGCTACCCCACCGGCCCAGTTCGGCCACGATCGGCCAGAAAACGCTGGGGCCGGTCGCCCGGGTCGATTGGAACAACCCTCACAAGGTTTTTTGCGGAGCGACCCAGTCAGGCAAGACGACCTGCCTGGCCGATCTCATCATCAGCTTGGTGCGGACTCACCAGCCAAGCGATCATCGCTTCTTGATCCTCAATCCCAAGAACGACAAGGCTTTTCATCCCTTTGCCAGGCTGGCTCACCTGGCCGCGCCGCTGGCCAACAACTATGAAGACAGTACTAACCTGCTGCGCTTTGCCCTGGCCGAGATGGAACGGCGGCGGCACGCAAGCAGTAATGAACGCTGCCGGCAGCGTTGGATCGTGGTGGTTGACGAGATCTCCCAGCTGACCCAGGTCAATCCAGAGTCCGGTCCGATGCTGACCCAGTTGAGCCAGATGGCCGGTGGGCTGAACATTAACTTACTGGTGGCCTCACAAGCGGCAAACCCCTCAGTATTTGGCGATAAAGGTTCGCTGGCCAAGGCCAACTTTCCGAGCCGGATCGTCTTTCAGCTCCCACGGGAACAGGCCTACCTGGCCACCGGCATCGGCGGCCAGCACACCGAAAAACTTGGCGGGGACGGCGATGGGTTGGCCATCGTCAATGGCCGGACTACGCGCTTTCGGGCCGCATATCCTCAGAAACAGGATTATGAGGCTTTGCCACGGCTGGAAACGGAACCGGCGCTGCCGGACCGCGATCAGCTGGCCGGGGATCGTGCCTTTGACACCTGGCAGATTGATCCGGACCGCCTGGCTTACGCCCTATTGATCAAAGACAGCGCCACAGCTATTCGGGCCCAATTCGGCGGCGGCACGGCCAAGGCAATGATGGTCCGCGATTATAGCCAGCTACTCAAGAAACGGATGCGGCATTGGCATAAGGTGCGGGTCGGCGAGGTAGCTCCACCATGAAGCAATTTGTAACCTGGTTGGGGCTGGGATTGGGCTTGGCCCTCGGGGCCGGTATGGTCTATGCCTTCTACATCAGCGAAGCAATGCGACTGGTGACGGTTGGCGTTGGCGCCTTTCTGCTGGCCATGCTCACTATTGGCGGTACCGCGCTGATGGTCAACCGGCAGTGGACCAAGGCGCTCGGCTCCCAATCTCACCGAACGATTCACAACCATCGCTACCCGACCTATGGTAGCCCTCAGCCGGCGATTTGGGATGGGGCCATACCCCTCCAGGCGCCAGAGCTGTTACCGCCCATGCTGCCGTCGCTGGACGGTGGGCTTGAGAAAGGTCCCGAAATCGACGACGAGGTTGTGGCCTGATGTCTACGATTGAAATCATTACAAGGCCATACGGTAGCCCATAACTCGAGTTTTCAACGCGCAATAGAGGCTCGCCAGACCTAATTAGCCCCGAAGTAAAACAGGAATGGCCCATAAAGATC
>JBFGLD010000184.1:0-8384 GCA_041576335.1 Anaerolineae bacterium
CTCGACAGCCCTAAGACAACCAAAATATTAAAGATATTACTGCCGATGATGTTACCCACATCTATATCACGCTCACCCCGAAGGCTGGCTACAACTGAAGTCGCTAGCTCAGGCAGTGAAGTACCGACGGCCACAATCGTCAGGCCGATAACCAACTCACTGACCTTGAAATAGTGGGCCACTGTTACGGCCCCATCTACCAGCCAATTGGCTCCCAGCACCAGCAGAACCAACCCTGAGGCAATCAGACCGATCTGAAAAGGTATGTTCACCAGGCTGGCCCCATTGTGGTGACCAAATTCACGGTCGTATTGTTCTTTAACCGCCTGGTTTTCTTTACGACTTTGGCGGATAGCAAAAACGGTGTAGACTGTGGCCCCGGTCACCAAAATCAAGCCATCAAACAACCCAAGACGTCCATCCCAAACCATCAACAGCAGTAAGAAAGACAGGCCAATCATCAACGGTACGTCCAGGCGCACAAGCTGCTGCGCCACAATCAACGGCGTAATTGCAGCTGAGAGGCCCAAAATGAGCAGGACATTGGCAATGTTACTTCCAACCACATTGCCCATGGCAATATCAGCCGCCCCCGCATAACTTGATTGTACGCTCACGGCCAACTCGGGGGCGCTGGTGCCATAGGCCACTACGGTTAGACCGATGACCAGCGGCGAAATGCCCGCGGCTATGGCCAATCGAGAAGCTCCCCGTACAAGCAGCTCTGCACCGCCAATTAGCAAGACAAAACCGGTTGTAAATAAGATAAATGTCATCGCTTGCATTGTCGTTGTAGCGTAGACGCCTAATCCTCCAGGTTAACCTGACGTAAGCGATAGGCCTCGTAGTCGGGCAGCGTGCGCCGGTATTCTTCGGCCATCAAATCCGACGAGAACATAAAATCGGCCGAGGCGCGATTGCACGCGATAGGTATATTCCAAACCACCGCAATACGCAGCAGTGCTTTTACATCCGGATCGTGCGGCATAGGTTCAAGCGGATCCCAAAAAAAGATCAGGAAGTCGATGACGCCGTCCACAATCTTGGCACCAATTTGCTGGTCGCCGCCAAGCGGTCCACTCCGGAGCTTCGTAATATCAATATTTAGCTCCTGCTCCAAAATTTGCCCGGTTGTTCCCGTGGCACATACGTCGTGCTCGGCCAAGACGTGACGATTAAATTTGGCCCATTCCAACAGATCGCGCTTTTTGTTATCGTGCGCTACCAGCGCAATTCTCTTTTTTTTCGACATCTCAAACATCGTAGTTTCCATATCGTTGTCCATCCTTTCAACGTTCAGTTAAGACATAATTCGTAGCAAAATTTATTCCGGTGGGCATCCTGGAGAATAGTAAAAACTCTATTAGGAAGTTTCGACCTTTTGAATAAATTTCGGCCGGGTCAGGCGCTTTACGAGTCTCGATACAAGTATGAGGGAAACATCACGTCAGCCGCGGTTCGATTGCCGGCTATGGGCACATTGCCGAGCGTAACTAATTTTAATAAGGCTTGAATATCCGGATCATTAGGCGGTAACTCGGCAAAGTCCCAGAATAGCACCAAGAGGTCGAATGTTTTCGGAATCAATGTCGTCCTGCTTAGCCGGTCGCCAACTGACGATTCATTATTATTAAATCTTATGATGTTCAGGTCTAGCTCTTGTGATAGCAAATCGACCATCGATCCCGTTGCATATACATTATGGTGCGCCAGGAGATCGCGATAAAATTGTGCCCAATCCAACAGGTCGTCCACCTGATTGTCGTGCGCGACGAGGGCAATGTTTCTTTTTCTTGTATTCATGGCCGAGCCTTCCGAAAATTTTGGATCATCCAGTTTGGGTTGGCGTGAGGCAGGCTGCAAAACGGTCTAGCCCAGCAATGATCTGATCGGGTCGTGCCGCCGCTTTACCATGATTGTGGTGACCTTTGGGTTGAGCGCAACATTGATTTCTCGATTAGCCATTAATAACCCCGTCTAATCTCCTTATCTGCTTTCACCTTCATCATTTGCTGTCAACAAATAGATTATAAGCAATAAACTCCAGATAGGCAGATCGAAGCCGAATTTTAGAAAAACCTTTTTGCTCGCTTTAAGCTACCAACGAGGGAATAGACGGATAAGCATCCTCCGGACGAATGCCTTGGCGCTTATCCGTTAGTGTAGTATTCTCATTAGATGTTACGGTCACATGATGAGTTTATTTACCCCGCCGGATGCAGTTCCGAAACAGTCAAGGTGTCGAGGGCAAACATTTCCTCGGCTTGGGCGGCCTTATGTTCTGCTCTACGCGATACTTCAAACCGCTGCTCTACAGCTTGTAGAACCGCCTTCAACATGTCAGGATACGACATATCAGCATATTTGGCCATCTTTGTCAGGTGGGCATCCCAACACCAACCGGGGTTTGGGTTCACTTCCAGCAATTTGGGTTGACCGGCAGCATCAAGACGCCAGTCAAAACGGCAGTAATCTTTAGCTTCGAGCCGCTCAAACAGCTTTAAGCAATATTGCACAATTGTCTTCTCTGTTTCCGGGGGTAGGTCTGCCGGCACGGATTTAATTTGCCAATAGGGTGAGTCGGGCAGCCATTTTGCCTCATACCCACATATGTGTGGCAACTCATCCGGAACTGCCGAGTAGTCCTCTTCAGTAATCGGCAGTACCGTATAGGATGTCGGCGGATTGCCAATAATACCGACACTGAGATCTTTACCCGGTAGAAACTCTTCAACAAGAATCGGCTTATCATAGCCAAACTTCTCGCGGATTTCAGAAATCGCATTGACCAGTTGCTCCAAGTTGCTGGCAACACTGCGTTGGGTAATCCCAAAACTAGAATCTCCAAAATTTGGCTTGACAATCACTGGAAAGGCAAAGGGCAGTTCAAAGGTGGTGTCGTCGGGTTCAATCGTAAAGGCATCCGGGACGGGCATGTTCATTTCCTTAGCAATACCTCTTACCAGCGATTTATCGTAACAATAAGCCAGACACTGCGGCCCCGAACCAGAATAAGTCAGATCCATCATTTCCAACAGCGCAGGAATGTGCAGTTCTTTGCGCGGATCGTTGAAAAATCCTTCATCACACAGGTTAAGAACGAAATCCGTTTTGCCGACCAACTGTTTTAGATTTTGCATTAAAGACTGATGCTCAGTCAGATAGGTAAATTGGTACTCCTTCAACGACGATAATGCGGATTTCAACTGGTCAATCGTGAAAAGATCATCCTCGTCAAAAATGGCATCCGGTTTAACTTGATCGGGTCTACTGGGATCACCCAGCACGACTACGACATTTTTGATGGTCCCTTTCAATTTCCTTTTAACCGGTGCCCAGGCCTTTTTTACCCGGCTGGTAACAATAATTCGCTTCTCCATCATCCCCAAATCCTGGTTTCGTACCGAATTTGGGGATATTTCACGGTGAAAGGTGATATCGCTAAAACCAACGTTTTCCAAAAGGACAAAAAGTTCCTCTTTACTATAAAGCCTCTCCGCATAAAACTGATCGGCAATGACGCCCTTGGTTACATCCGTGACCACTTCTCGCGATATGAGCCGCTGCCGGTCGGCAGACAGGGAACGTTCGCGGCAGACAAAGAGCTTCTTATCTATCCATTCCCAAGAGCGAGCCTGAAAATTTGTCTTTAGATACTCGCCGTCTGTAACATCGACGAGCAGACGACCTTGCGGCTTAAGCACTCTAAATACTTCTTTCAAAACGCGCAGATCATCTTGAACTGTCTCAAAATACCCAAAGCTGTTGCCCAAAATCATCGTCAAGTCGAACGTGTCGGCGGGATAGGGCAACTTTCTCACATCACCCTCTTTGAATTTGACATTCAGGCTTTCTTTTTTAGCCATGGCTTTGGCTTTTTGGATCAGATAGTGGGACCGGTCGAGTCCTTCAATCTTAAAGCCTCTTCGGGCCAGTTCGATGGAATGGCGGCCCTGCCCACAACATAAATCCAAAATGGTCTCTGCAAATGAAAGCTGCAATACCGCCGAGAATACATCCACCTCCTGGCGGGTAATATTTTGATCGTCAACCACATCCGCATCAGTTTTAAGGTAAAGCGAATTAAAGATACGTCGCCACCAATCCGGCCGGACATGCTCTTCCAGATTTGGCACAGGGCCCAATATCTTTGACGTGTGTTTACCATTTTTGGTCGATTGGGAAGCTTTTTTGGTAGACATTTCGCTTAGTCGTTTGTTTCCTTTCATGAGTAATAAATGAGTAGTTATTTACTTAAACCAACTCCAATGAGGGGGATTTCTCATCAGTGTGTCGACTGACGCCAGCGTCGTGGCGTCGCATCTCCGGATTTAACCCGTAGCGTTTGATGGCTTCATCAAGGATACGATTGGCAAGCGTTTCGTACCGCCAACCGTCTGCGGCGGCGACCAGGCACAATTCAGAGTAATTTGGGCGCAGACGGGGCAGCGGGTCCACTTGAACAATATAAGGCTTATTACCGGGATGGACGTCAAGCCTAATCTTTACCTGGATTACGTCCATACCACCTAGCACGCGGAAAGCAGCTGCAGCTAACCACTTTAGATTTTGGGTCTGCTCCGGTTCCAGCGGGGCCGGACACCGAAATTGTATACGATAAGTTAAATCAGTCTGAACTGAATTGACCTTTTCCCCGGACTCAGTCGGCCCACCCGCTTCTAATAGCGGAAAGATATGAAGTCCCTGGAACGTAGCATGCCTTTGCTCATCATCGGGGATACGCCTGGCTGCAGGCGCTACCAGGTTACCTACAATGCCTACAATGATCTCCTTGCCTTCAATATATTGTTCAACGAAGGCAGCTTGTTTAGACTGGGCAAAGACGGCCTGCAGTTGGTGCTGGAGTTGGGTGAGGTCACTTACAACAAATGGGGCATGTTGATCACGTCCCGCTTCCCGGCAGCAAGGCTGGATCCGGAGCGGAAACCTTAGATTTGGGCTGAGCGCTTCGTCCACGTGTTCAAAAAGCTGAAACGGTGGCGTTGGTAATCCATGGTAAGACAGGATCTGTGTTGCCGTTGGCTTATCAAGACCCAGAGGTATAAGGTGGGAGCCGGTATAGGGAATGCGGAGCATTTCTAAAATTGCGGGAACTTGAGCCGCAGGTGAGTTGCCAAAGTGTCCTTCACAAAGGTTAAAACATATGTCCGGTTTGATCGCCCGCAGGTTGTTGTAAAGGGTCTCATCTCCTTCCAGGAAGATCACCTGATGACCGGCCTTTTCTAAGGCGATGGTAATGGCTTGGATTGTTTCCCAGGAGGCAAGGTGATCCCAGTGAGTTGGCGACATACCGGACCAAATCGGCGCATTTTGCTTTAGATTGGCTAATAGGGCAACTTTCACAACGCTCCTCCTTGCATTTCGAAATAAACGGGAATTAGTAAGCCATCGCCTCACGATAGTACGTCGGACCAAATTTTTGTTGTGTTTACTTTGCTTATGCTGCTCTTTGACTGAGGCAGGCTGTTTTGTTGACGTGGTTCAATTATTCCTTGCCAATACCATTTCTCATGCGATTTTAACGAATCATTGTACAAAAGACGTCTAAAAAAAGTACAAAGAAGGTTGCAAAGCGTAGTGACCTGTTACATTTTTGCAACAGACCGAATAACAGCCTGTCCCAACCATGGTCACCCGCGCCACTCCTAAAAACAATTCACAACCAGTCAAAAAATAAGCAGAGAATCACCACAAGGTAACACTCTGCCACGACAGACTTCTATTAAAACCGGGGTTACAACTTGCTAATGTTAAAAGATGGCCGTCACGTTTTCAGGTAAAGTAAAAACAAATTTGACAAGGAAAGACACGGGACGGATTTAAATATTACCGGCGGAGTTTCCCCATTAATCCAAATCCTCCTCAAGTTCTTGCATATCCCAAGCCAATTCGAGCGGGTTCAGCCCCACAACCCTTAAATAAGCCCAACATTCAGGACAGGTGAGATTGTCTCCTTCGGCAATGTCAAGTTCCAATTCGATCGGTTCCTCACAATCCGGGCAGGTTGTGGTTATAAGTTGTTTATCTGATTTCATTCGACGCCTCCTCGCACGTCAGCACATTTCGTCCGTCTTTCAATTATCTATAATGTTAAGAGGAGGCCAGCCCTCGGTCCCGGCACACAGAAACGTGTCCAAATTCAATTGGGCTGGCTCGAGACAAGGTAACGTTTCGTTTGTTACCACCGGTATGAATAGTATAGCATTACTGTGTCATAAAAGTGTGGTAAAAAGCTACGAAAGTTGTTACAAATTATGTGGTGAACGTCCAAATCAAGCTACCTGGTAATGCACAACTTAAGATGCCGCAGTCATCTCGATTTCACTCCATACTTTGCCGGAACAGTGACATCCATCACCTAGTGGAGACGATAAGTACTGTTTCAAAATGTCACAGAAACCATAATAATTCGCCGCTTTTTGAACACTTTTCGTAGCTCTTTTCCACCATTAATATACACACATGATTTATACTGCGAGCGGTGGAATAGACCTGTAGATGGCAAACGTATCAGGCCATCCTTATTCAAGGGAGTGTGACAGGCCCTACGGGACAGCAACGAGAATGAAAATGGGGGGAACTACCCCCTCGCGAAGCATCCAGCTCTGCTGGGCCAGCCCCCCGCCCTACGGGGTCATTTTTAGAGGAGAGACGATGACTATACGAATCCTGATTGCAGATGACCACAGCGTTGTTCGTCAAGGTTTGTGCATGTTTTTGGGCCTTGATCGGGAGTTGGAAGTGATTGGGGAGGCTAGGAATGGGGCTGAGGCCTTGCGTTTGGCTCACGAGCTAAAGCCGGATGTCGTATTAATGGACTTACTGATGCCGGTGATGGATGGTATCAGCGCAATTGATGCCATTCGACGCGAATTACCCGACACGGAGGTCATCGCCCTTACCAGCGTGCTGGAGGATGCCTCGGTAATCGGCGCTGTTCGGGCCGGGGCCATTGGCTATTTGCTCAAAGATACGCAGGCGGAAGAATTGTGCCGAGCTATTAAGGCCGCCGCAGCCGGGCAAGTGCAATTGTCTCCCCAAGCGGCTACTCGCTTGATCCGAGAATTAAGGGCGCCTGAAAACCCCGAAACGCTGTCCGATCGTGAAATCGAAGTACTGCGGGTTTTGGCGCGGGGGGGGTCGAACAAAGATATTGCCCGGGAACTCAGTATCAGCGAGAAAACAGTCAAAAGTCACATCAGCAATATCCTGGCCAAGCTTGGCGTGCCCAGTCGCACCCAGGCAGCCCTCTACGCCCTGCGAGTTGGGCTGGTAACCGCGGACGGCTCCATTCAAGCGGTATGACAACGTCGGTCAAACCGCTGCAAAATATTGCGAACCGCTCAAACGACGGGCCCTGGATCGCATCGTTAATCGCCTTGAGTCTGCTCCTTCCAATCTGGTGGTTGGCAGGTCACTGGTACGAGGAACAGTTGTTAGCTCAGCAGCGGGCGCAGACCTCCGCTGAGGCTGCCCTGCATGGCAATGCCCTAACACTGGCTATCAACCGCCGCTTTGATTTATTACGTGGGCTGTCCGCCTTTGTGCAAACCGAGTTATCGGCCGAGGATTTCCACCAGAAATTTGAGACGTTCGCCAGTGGAATTTACTTTAGTACCAACGGCATCCGCAATATCGCCATTGCGCCGGATGGTATTGTCCAAAACGTCTTTCCTCTTACCGGCAACGAGTCGATACTTGGCTACCAACCCCTTGAAGACCCCCGCCCCATCGTGCGAGCTGACGTCCAGCGTGCCATCGATACCCACGAAATCATTTTGAGCGGTCCGCACGAGTTGCTCCAGGGTGGTATGGGCTTGGTCGCCCGTCAGGCCATTTATGAAAATAATCGCTTTTGGGGCTTAGTCAATATCGCCCTGGACTTGCCTCCGCTGCTAGAGGTATCAAAGTTAAGTAACCCATCCAGCGAATTAGATTTTGCCCTGCGAGACAGTGCTGACCAGGTCTTTTTCGGGTCGAGCGACATTTTTGAAGGTGAGCCGGTTATTCTTCGGTTGGAGTTACCCGACGGGAGTTGGGATTTCGCCAGCATTCCAAGGGGAGGATGGCAGGCTGCTATACGACAGCCGTTAATCATATTTCAGAGTACAGGACTTCTCATCGTGGGGCTATTAACCGGCCTAGTTTATTTGTCGGTCAATCGCCAGGCATCTTTGACCCAGGCGGTCCAACAGCGCACGCAGGAAATCTCAACAATAAATCGAGATCTGCAGCGGGATATTGCCGAACGCAAGCGGGTGGAGGCTGCACTGCGGGAGCAAGAACAACAATACCGCAACATCTTTGAGTCTACCAGTGACGGTGTTGTGATTAGAGACCTGGAGACATTTGCAGTCGTTGAC
>JBFGLD010000185.1:0-8364 GCA_041576335.1 Anaerolineae bacterium
CCGCCCGGGCAAAGATGCTACTTTGGAGCTCAGTCCGTCTGGGATGGAAAATTACCACAAGGTAGTAATAATCTTTACGCCTTTGTTGACAGCTTTGATGCCAACGATCCAACCGGCCCGACAAATATTGAAATTATCGAAACCAATGAAAATAACAATATGGCTGGCCCGCTAACACCCGTTGTTACAGCCGGCACGGAAGAAGAAACAAGTTCTGCAGATTCAACCGACACCGCGCCAGTACCACCACGGCCAGACCTCGGACAATAAACGACCAGTTGCAGATAGTAGGGAGCGTTCGCCATGATAAAAAAAGTCATTTGGATAATCGTAGCTATTGTTGTGGCATGGGGGACAAATTTCACCCACGTGGCCCTGGCCCAAGATCCTCGGCCTCCGGTCGATACCGGCGGCGGTAGTGGTGGTGGCGGGGCCAAGGACAAAAGTGATGATAAGAAACCGCAGCGGGTCACGTGTGGTGCGGTCATAGGCCAGCTTATCAATTGGGGCTACCGGGCTGAACCTGGTATTGCTGCGGTGCTGAGTACGGGCAGTTGGCAGGTATCCGATTTCAGCTCAACAGAGGGCAACTATAGCTTCGGCGGATTGGGCGTCGGGGTGGCCAGGCTTAACGTCTCACTTGCCCCCGGAGCGTCTTTGCAGCCCGCCATTCGAGATGCTGCGGTTCACCTTACCTGCGACTATCCGACGTACGCTAATATCGCTCTATTTAGCGGCTCCGGGATCGAGCCTCCGGTCGCCCTTCAAATGTCTGCCTCAACTGATATCGTCAGTTGGGACGATGACACCCGGATCACCCTGACGGTTCAAAACAATCTACCTACTGACATTTCCAACGTTATTGTCACAAACGTGATGCCGCCCGGATTAACCGCCCTGGCGGTGTCGACCTCGGCTAATGTACCTGCCGAAAATGCCCGGATTGTCGATGGTGGCGACGATGGACAATTGGCAGTGGCCTACCTGGATAAAATGGCCACCGGCACTGAAGAAAAGGTGGTTATCACGGTACGGGCAATCGAAGATACACCCCACACCCAAATGAGAAATACAGCCACGCTATTTTATCGTGAAAGCGTGGCCGTCCAAGACTCATTAGATTTTACGGTCAGGCGTGGTGGGGTTATGGCCTCAAGCGCTGCCCTCTCCGTTCGTTCAACCGCACCCAAAGCGAAAGATTCGACCGCCTCCCGAACCGTGGTCGCCCAAGCCCAGAGTACTCCGACACCCAAGCCCGCGAAGTCGCCAACAGTCGCCGTTTCGGCTTCGCCTAGCCCTACCACGGTACCCAAAGCCGAGACTTCAGCTACAGCCGTGGCTCAGGCTGAAAAAACCGTCGAAGATCCGTCTCAACCCGATAGCCTTCTGCCAAGAACCGGCGACAAAGGTGCAGGCGATACAGCCGTCGCGAAAACCAGTGGCACTCTATCCCCGGCTAACACCAATACAGTCGGTTCTCTCAGCGGATTAGGGCTGGTAGGCCTGGCCTTTATCGCGTACGCACTCAGGTCATATCATCAACGCCAGCCCCGCGATTGACCTTTACTCAAGAGAGTTCATAATCCCAAGGCTGCGTACGGCCAATACGCAGCCTAATTTTTTAGCGCGACCACTATTACGAACAGGAACATAATGTATCACGATTTCTCGTTGGAAAATGGCTTACGGATTCTCCTGGTTCCCATTCGCAGCTTTCAGTCGGTCAGTGTTGGCATTTTTGTGGACGTTGGCTCTCGCTATGAGCCTGAGTCGTTGGCTGGGATCTCCCACTTTATCGAACATATGCTGTTCAAGGGAACCCCGCAGCGCCCTTCAGCCAAATTAGTTGCCGAGGCGATAGAGGGTATTGGCGGGGTAAGTAACGCCTATACCTCACAGGAAACGACCATCTATTATGCTAAAGTGGCCGCCAGTCAGGCCGGTACGGCCATTGACGTCCTGGCCGACTTGATCCGCCATCCTCTGTTTGACCCAAACGAAATCGTCAAAGAGCGGTATGTCATCGGCGAAGAGATTAATATGAGCTACGACTCGCCCGACAGTTGGGTCAATATTTTGTTGGATGAGATCATCTGGCCTGATCATCCGCTCGGGCAGGATATAGCCGGCAATTTTGAGAGCTTGGCTAATATCGATCGGGACGCCTTGCTTGCGTTTTATCAGGCCAGCTACCATCCTCACAACCTATTGGTGGCTGTGGGGGGCACGTTTGAGCCGGACGAAATTATTGGCGAAATTACAAACCTTCTGGGCGATTGGCGGCCGGCTTCCCGGCCTAGCTTTGAAGCGGCGCCGCTTCCGCAAGGTGAGCCGCGTTGGCGAGTCGAACACCGCCTCATTGAGCAGGGGCATTTATGCCTGGCCCTACCGGCCCTGCCCCGTACTGATCCGGACCGCTATGCCCTGAGCGTACTGAACGCTATCTTAGGCGAAGGAATGAGTTCCCGGCTCTTCCAAAACATTAGAGAAGAGCGGGGCCTGGCTTATGCTGTCGACTCTGGGCTAAACTTACTGAGGGATACCGGTTCCTTCGTAATTTATGCCGGCGTTGATCCCGACAGAGCGACCGAAGTACTGCAGGCGATTTTAGACGAATTGGCGCGTCTCCGCGACGAGCCGGTGCCTGAGGCAGAGCTTCGTAAAGCTAGAGAGTATCTCAAGGGTCGACTGGTGCTCGGGTTAGAGGATAGCTTTAGCCAAACCGCCTGGGTTGCCTCTCAAGCGCTGTTGATGGACCGGATTAGAAGCCCGGAAGAAGTGCTACAAGCCTACGATGCCGTGTCGGTTGAAGCCGTGCAGACAATCGCCCAAAAGATCATCAAGGCTTCTACTTACAACCTGGCCGCGGTCGGCCCTTTTGGCGATGGCGAAATGTTAGGGCAATTGTTGGTTGGATAATTTTGGAGAAACTTGCAGAATCCCCGCTGTTCTGCTATCTTCTCTACGTACTTAACGGTACGATTAGCTTTCTTTTCTAAAGGGATTTCGATTTATGGTGAAATTACTGATGAGTTGGGATATAAAACCTGGCTCGGAAAGTGAATACTTCGAGTTTATCGTCCGCGAATTCGCTCCTGGTTTAATGAAATTAGGCATCCAGCCTACCGAGGTTTGGTATACCGTCGTTGGCAACGGCCCCCAAATTCTAACCGGCGGTGTCGCCGAGGATTTGCCCACCATGCGCTCCATTTTAGCCGATAAAGATTGGATGAAGTTGCAAACCAAGTTATTCGAGTATGTCACCAATTTTGATTATAAAATTGTGAAAGCAACCAGTCGTTTTCAGTTGCCTTAACCGAGTCGAGGTGCCCTCAAAGAAGCGACATATAGAGAGGCAGTGCTGCCTCTCGAACTGACCAGTTTAGCCAATTTCCCCATTCTCTCGCAAACAATGTTACGCTCAAGCATTCGACCAGGTGGCCTAACAGGTAGGCGACCTTGGGCGTAAAATACTTTGTTCCCTTGCGTTTTCAAGCTATGCTTGCATCTGCCCCGTTTTATGTCATAATAGAACAATCTTTTCAGGCCCAATCTAAACAATCCCAAGGAGAGCCTCGCCTATGCGTCGGCCAGGATTATGGGTAGCCAACGGTCACCCTGGCGACCCAACGCAAATGCTCAGTTGGCGGCCCGGTGCGATTACCTGCTTTTACGATTATTTGGGTTTTAACCGCGTTTTTGACTACAAGTCAGCTAACCCCCAAGCACCGATAATCATTCGCTTTCAACACCCCCACAATTGGCACCAAAATCCAGCCTTCTTTGCCCAGCAGCTTGGCCAGCAGGTAGCCAGCAAATGGCAAGACATAAAAGTGCTTGAACCTTACGTCTATTTCGCCAATGAGATGAACCTGCACTATGAAAACGGCGACCCGGACCCCAATAATCAGCCGCACTACACCACCCCTGAATTTTACCGAAAATATGCCAATTGGGTGCGGATGACGGCCGACGTAATCAAAACGATTGTCCCCGAGATGAAGCTGGTTACGCCTCCGTTTGCATTTGGCCATCACGAAGATGGTGATCCTGATGACGACGGCAACCCGCTGCAGGGTTGGGCCGGATATGACTATCTATATGAAACCATTCGGGACTATTTCGACAATATCCTTACTTTCCACGCGTACTGGGGCCATGGCGCGGGCTCTGTACGCAAGTGGCTGTATGACCCGCAACTTTCGACATGGTATGCCTTTCGTTGGCAGCGGGTATTAGAACTGTTTGAAACACGCTACAATATTCAGGCCCGAATGATCATCGATGAAGCAGGCAACTTTGCCACCTCGGATCCCGATTTTACCGACCAGCTTATGTATCATGCTCGAAAGTGTTTGACGGATCCCCGCGTGCTCGCCCTGACCTATTTTTTGTGGCATGACCCCACCAACAGTCCCGGCAACCTACCTAACTCTTGGGTTCAAGGCATCCTAAATTTATCGGAACATCTGAATCGTCTAAGTAAGATGCCCGATATTCCGCTGCGACCCGACGTCGGTATACCCAAGACCTTGATCCGGGTGCTATTCAACGATGGTACCGTGCGGGTCATGCTTTTGGAAGAAGAATATCTTCGAGCGGTTGTTCCGGCTGAGATGCCGGCCCTGTGGCCGGCCGAGGCGGTGAAGGCCCAGGCCGTAGCTTCGCGCAGCTATGCCCAGTACGCGATTGAGCACCCGCGACACCCCAACGCTGACATCTGCGCCAACCCGGCCCACTGCCAAAATTACGACGAGGCGCGTATCCATCCAAAATCAGATCAGGCCATCGAGCAAACGAAAGGGATTATCGCCCGCTATAATGGCATCACGACCAACAGCCTCTTCTCGGCCAACTGCGGTGGACATACCCGGAATAATGAAGATGTCTTTGCCGGAGCGGCTGTACCTTACCTGCGGGGGGTTCCCTGCCCCGACAAAGGACAAAAACGAGGCCACGGGGTTGGACTGTGCCAATACGGGGCGCGCGCTTTTGCTCACCAAGGCAGCTCATACGACCAGATTATACGGCACTACTACACCGGCGTCACTCTTGGCCCGCCCACAACCGTCCGCACCAGCAATATCGTCGGCACCATCTTAGACCACACCGGGCGCGAAGCCAGCGGCGTAAAGCTGCGTCTGTCCGGCATTAACCAGGTCATCGAAGCCGTGAGCCAGTCGGACGGTTCCTTCCGCTTCACCAACGTCCCGGCCGGCACGTACCGGCTTGAGCTGGTCGATTATAACCTGCAGCAAGAAAACATTACCGCAACCCCCGGCCAAGATACCACGCTGACCCTGACCCTGCCGGCGCCTCCCCCACCCAGCCCCGACGTTACGGCAGAAATTGAACGACTACCCGGCTTGCCGCTCATCATCGGAGATTGGGGGCGGGCCAATGAGCGTATATTGATCACAGCCCCTTCCGGAGCTCGTTATCAAACTATGACCGGTACAAAACTCGAGTTTGGCCCTGGTGGTTTTGAGATTTATGCCACCGAACTCGGCCGCTATGTACTGGAGATTGGCGGTTATCGCTTTGGCGTTCCAATGAATGGGCAAACTGCCCGCCTCACCTTTCACTGGCGCACTGCAGGTGTCATTGAGGGCATTCTGCGAAATCACCAGAATCAACCCGTCGCCGGTCGTCCCATTCACCTCATCGGCCAGGCGATCGACTTAACAAATATGACCGATGTCAATGGCTACTTCCTCTTTGAGAATTTGCCGGCCGGTACCTACACTGTAACGGTCAAAGATAGCGAGCTCAGCCAGCAAGCCACAATCACCGGCCCAAATCGCATTGCCCTGGCCCTTAAGTTGGCTGCACCCCCCGAGACGGAAGAATGGCAAATCATTTTAGAGCGCGGGCAAGGGTTACCGCTCTTGGTCGGAGACATCGGCCTGGCCAACCGGCCGATTTTGATTACCAGCCCCAGCGGTCGCAAAGAGCAAGTTACCAGCGGCAGTAAATTAGAATTTGGACCGGGTGGCTTCGAGGTCTATGCCACCGAAAGTGGAAACTACATCGTACAATTTGAAGGCCAGCGTTTTATTATTCCTATGACCGGCCAGTTCACCCGGGTCACTTTTCGCCGCAGCAGCAGTGCCGAAGGCAGACCGGTACGCCTTGTCTCTAATGTAATGGCGCGTTCTCGAGCGGAGGCTGTTTTGCGCGATTTGCTGGCGATAGAGCCGGAAGTGCAAAGGCTGTTTAAGGTTATTGAAAATGAGTGATCATATTGGGCAGGGTGCGTTCGACTTACCACCCCGTGTCCTCACGGTTAGCGCGATCAATGCCTATATTCGCCAAAAATTTGAGGCCGACTATACCCTGCAAGATCTATGGCTCGAAGGTGAAATTTCTAATTGGAAACGGGCTGCATCGGGGCATATCTACTTCACTCTGAGAGATGCGCAGGCTGGCCTACGCTGCGTGATTTGGCGCTCCCAGGCCGGCCGGCTTATTTACCTGCCCCAACGTGATGGCGAGGCCGTTTTGGCCCACGGCTATATTTCGGTTTACGAGGCCGGGGGGAACTATCAATTCTACGTCGACAATCTCGAACCGGCCGGGCAGGGAGATCTACATGCTCGGTTTGAACAATTGAAGGCCCTTTTAGCCGCTGAGGGGCTGTTTGAAGCCGAATTGAAGCAGCCCCTGCCTCCATTTCCCCGACGTATCGGGCTGGTTACCTCGCCGGATGGTGCAGCCTTACGGGACATTCTCAACGTGCTGCGCCGGCGCTATCCCCTGGCCCAGGTTATTCTTTCCCCAACCACGGTGCAGGGCGATAATGCACCTGCCCAAATCATTGCCGCTCTGGACGCTATGGCCCGGCAGCCGGTTGAGCTAATCATCCTGGCCCGGGGCGGTGGCAGTCTTGAGGATCTATGGGCTTTTAATGATGAAGCTCTAGCCAGGGCTATTGTGGCTTGTTCTATTCCCATCATTACCGGAGTGGGTCACGAAATCGATTTTACCATTGCCGATTTTGTGGCCGATGTGCGAGCCCCAACGCCTTCGGCTGCAGCCGAGCTGGCCACACCTGACCGGCTAGAATTGGAGCGGGCGCTTCGAAGTTACCAGCTAGCCCTGATCGACGCTGCCCGCCTAAGTATCGCCCTGATTCGGACTGATCTGCACCGTCAGCAATGGGCCCTTGACCGATTATCCCCCCAAAGTAGCCTAAACAACAACCGCCAACGGATTGATGCTCTGACCGGCCGGGTTGATCAATTTCTGCGCCACCACCTTGTCCTGCATCGTGAGCGGATCACTACCTTGACCGCTCGCCTGGAAACGCTAAATCCCCAAGCCACGCTGTCCAGAGGGTATGCCATCGTGCACCACCGGGAAACCGTCATCACTAAGAAAGCCCAGGTTAGCCCAGGCGACGACATTGTGGTTAAGATTAGCGACGGCGAGTTTAAAGCGGCAGTTACAGAAGATTAGGCTGCCCGAAAGACAGAGGTCTCGGATGACCAAAATCAAAACAATCCGCTCCTACTACGAAGGTTTAGTTGAACCGATTTACCGGGCTGCGCTCGGTACGGCACTGCACTTGGCTATGTTTGAGGGGGACGAGCCGCGCGCCACAGCCCAAAAACGTACTAAAGAGTTTCTGGTGGCGCGTTTGCCACCGGTCTCAGCCCGGACCACGATATTAGATTTGGGCAGCGGCTACGGCGATATGGCTCGCTTTCTGGCTCAGCGCTTCGACTGCCGGGTGGTGGGCCTAAACTTGGTCCATACCCAGAATCTGCGCGCCGTTGCGCTTAATCGTGAGGCAAACCTGGCCGGGCAAATTTCGACGATCGAAGCCGATTTTGCCCAGGTGCCACTGCCCAGCGCATGTGCTGAAATCGTTTGGAGCCAGGAATCTCTGCTCCATGCTAAAGATCGGCCGGGGGTTTTGCAGGAAGTCGCCCGTCTGCTCCAACCGGGTGGAACCTTAATGCTGACCGATATATTACAAATCGCTCCAATGGAACCGGAAGAGGCCCGCCTCCTCTTCGCGCGAGTGAAGATCGACTCGCTGGAAAGCTTTGACAGCTATAAGGAGCACCTGCGCGCAGCAGGTTTGACGATCGAAGAAGTCGTCGATTTGTCCCGGTTCGTAGCCGGCTCTTACGCCGATCTTGCCAATTCAATGCGGCAGCAGTACGAAACCCTGGCCGGCGTGGTCGGCACAGAATACATGGACTACACCATCCAGGCAATCGGACGCTGGGTCAACGCGGCCCAAGAGGGCAAACTGGGCTGGGGTTTGTTTGTAGCTAAAAGGGGACCGATGGAAAACGAGTAAAAAACCGCAGAGGGTTCAGAACCCTCTGCGGTTTTCCTAAAATCTATCCTCAA
>JBFGLD010000186.1:0-8353 GCA_041576335.1 Anaerolineae bacterium
CCTGCAACTCGCGCGTCTGCTGGTAAAGCGCCGCTTCGGCTTGCTTACGTTCGGTAATATCCGAAACTACGAAGACAGCGTAGCTGGTTTCAAGCTTATCGCGCCAACTTGTTTCGGTTGAGATGGGTTGAATTTGGAGGCTTAAATAACGCCCGATAATTCGATCGTGAATTTCAAATTCGGCAGTCTGGCCACGCTTAACTGTTGTCCAGGCCTCCGTCCAGAGGGCATCCATATAACAGGTGGGATCGTCACAGCCGGAATGAAGCAGTTCGTGCAGACTCAGGCCCCTAACTTCGGCAACTCGGGCTAGTTGCCAATGTTCAACCGTAAGATTAGCCCGGATGATGGACCCCCGATCATCAAGCAACCCCACTAATTGATTAAGCGAGTCAACCGTCGCTTCCCATTCCTGTTTGGCTCGTTCGATATTGCGCAGGGTTAATTCAATTTGTGCTTTGGTTCGCTGTTGTTCTTCGGCAAAACGACCCTGGTAAAGGGCGCGTTCTACGACCGGAGGTAGCAGCGTCAAATAGCCGTCAGCGGCATCTTTTATTAGGAAACCACTCGCCCCGGCCGCCATTGCCTCGACCGCCAGTTGTTCGCTGCCCAAAGGGGCAAGCAAAATGATCGGCACAAACCGATCCGATGCCATTGCAACATGACGCACGACTTTAACACTATCCTGTAGTGATATCATCTGATCGACGATCACAATATCGAAGTTAACGTTTCGGGATTTGGCTACCTCTTTGTACCCGCCGATCACCGTTTCAACGACATATCCAGGTCGATTTAGTATTTCCTGCACGCGGCGTCCGCCGTTGCCGTGATCGCAGACATAGAGGACATTTATGATTGCCTCGAGTTCTGACATGACACCTACTCTTTACTCGGCTCACGAAATTAAGGATGTCAAGGTTAGTAACTTTGTTAAATCATCGGCCGGAAGAGGCTTACTGAATAAGAAGCCCTGCCCTTCGTCGCATCCCTGTGCCTGTAAAAAAGTTAACTGTTCCTTAGTGGTAACGCCTTCGGCAACCAGCCGCAGCTTGAGACTGTGCGCCATGGCTGCAACGGCTGTCACAAATGCAGCATCGCCTGGCTCTCTCGTCATAGCTTTTACAAAGGACTGGTCAATTTTTAAGACATCAAGCGGGAGATGCTTCAAAAACTTCAATGATGAACCGATCCCAAAATCATCAATCGCAATTTTTATGCCCATACGCCGCAGTTCATTTAAGAGCGTTACGTTTGACTCAACGCCAAGCTCTGCCAGCGACTCGTTGATTTCTAATTCAAGCATATTGGCTGGCAATCCCGTTTTTTCGAGCGTCTCTTTTACCAGCTTTACCAGAGCCGCTCTGTCTCGAGATGGTAGAGCGGCGAAAGTTGACTGGGCTTGAAACTGCCGTGGCGAGACATTAACAGAAACCCTCAGGGTAGTGTACCCAGCCTTATGCCAGGCGCAAGTTTGCGCACATGCCGTTTCTAAAACCCAGGCACCGATAGGCCCAATTAAGCCCGTCTCCTCCGCTAGGGGTACAAACCTGTTAGGGTTAATCAGCCCCTGCTGCGGATGTTGCCAGCGGACCAACGCTTCAACGCCGACAATTCGACCGGTCGCTAATGACACGACTGGCTGATACTGAAGCTGAAACTCTTGCGCCTCGACGGCGCGTCTCAGCTCTGCTTCCAATTGCCGCACCGCCACGGCCTCAGTATGCATCCCCGGGTTAAATACGTCGTAGCGCGCCCGGCCGCGGGCTTTGGCCTGGTATAGTGCCGTATCGGCATCGCGCAGAATATCCTGCGGCCACTCATAACCTACTGAACTCATGGCGATGCCCACACTCACCGAGGTATACACCGGATTATCGCCAAGATCAATAGGCTGGACTACCTCGTTTTGAATCCGATCAGCAACCCCGGTTGCATCGTCAATATTATCAATGTCATCGAGTAGAATTGCAAATTCATCACCACCAAGACGGGCCACCACATCTTGTATGCGCACGTGCAATTCCAGTCGACGTGCAATTTCCACGAGCAGACGATCCCCGGCCAAGTGCCCCAAGCTATCATTAATGACCTTGAACCGATCCAAATCAAGAAATAAAACGGCAAACATATAGTTAGCATCTTCCTCGGCCTGCTCGATGGCCCGCTCGAGATGCTCCATAAACAAGGCCCGGTTTGGCAAATCGGTTAATGTATCGTGGTAGGCACTGTGCACCAGCTTTTCCTCGGCGAGTTTGCGCTGAGTTACGTCGATCCCGGTGCTGATAATATATTCCACCTGTCCTTGGCTATCGAGCAGAAACGTATTCGACCAGGCAATGACCCGATGCTTCCCATTCTTCGTTACCAGGCTGCTCTCATATTCGCGAGGGCGTTCTCCCCGACGCAGTCGCTCGAAATATTCTTTTACCATTTCGATTTCTTCAGCCACCAGCAGCTTGTCCCACAAATATTTTCCTCTCACTTCGTTGAAGCTGTAGCCGCTGGTCCGTTCACAGGCTCGATTAAAACGAATGATACGCCCTCGCGCATTAAATATTACGACCAACGCTTCGGCCGTATCAAGAATCGCCGACAGGAAATTCCGCTCCTTTTTCAACAGCCGCACGCGATCGACCACTTCCTCGCGAACTTGCTGATACTGTCGTGCATTGTGTAAGGCGATCGCGGCCTGGTTGGCAAATGCCTGCAGACGTTCGGCATCAACCTGACCAAAAAAGCCGGGAACCGCGCTGGCTACATTCAAAAAGCCAATGACAGACTCGTCTCTTCTATTTATATCGCCATAGATTGAGAAAGGGTCAACTTTAATCGGGACGCAGGCATACGATCTGATCCAATCTTGCCCGGACTGACAAATCCAATCATCGCCCGGCTCTACTTGGGGCATAGCCAGCGGTTCCCCAGTTTGACGGACCTGCTTAAATACGGCAATATTGGCGATACTGAAAGTAGCCGAGGCGATAGAGGCTTCTGCGCCAAACTGCCGATACCCGTGCCAGCGAGCAACGTTGGCGAGATCCCCTTTGATCAGCATAATACTGATCGCATCGTGAGCTGTGACTCGACCAGCCTGATCCAAAATCCGATCAAGTAATTTGTCAAAATCAAGAGTATTGCTCAGTACAACCGCACCTGCCCAACGCAGAGTTTCAGCCAATATTCGCTGCTCGTGCTCTTTGGACAACGTGCCTTTTCGCTCGATCATCCCCTTTTCTTCAGTAAGCGGTCGCTGGCGATGCGCTGCTTCAATTACCTCAGGTAAACGCTCCAAATAGTCTCGCTTCAAATCCTTGACAATATAATCAGAGGCCCCGAGCTTTAGAGCCTGTACCGCGGTCTGTTCATCGCCGCTTCCGGTCAGCATGATCACCGCCGGCGGGCTAGCATCCTCGGCCAGAATACGCAGTACATCCAGACCATTAAAAATAGGCATTTTGTAATCAACTACGACGACATCATGAATCGTGGCATCATACATAGCTAGCCCTTCGCCTCCATCTTGGGCAATATCAACTACATAACCTGCCAATTCTAATTTTCGTTTGAGGAGACGGGCCAGGCCCGGATCGTCTTCCATATAAAGGATACGAGTGGAGGCCGGCTGGGAGGCATCTTTTAAGTTATTGTGAGCGTCGTTTTGTGTCATTAGCTTTGTTTTTACAATAGGCTCGTCAAGTGCAGGAACAGGCCGATGGCGAGTCATCGTACCCCTTTCGACCGGATGCGTTGATTTGTTAAAGAGCGGCGACCATACATTGGGTTTGCTCGTCTGAAACGTAATTTCGATTCTATTTCCAAGAATGATCGCAACCAGAAAGTTTCGGTCTAATATGACGATAACATCAAAATATTACAGTTCACATTACAGTGTGACGAGAGGTCGGACTTTGATGCCAAACACAATTATAACATAAGTCGGACGCCTTGGTCGAGTCTATGTTAAGAGCAATGTCTGTCCAAAATTTTAGGCGTGTTTGCTCCGAGCCGGTCTATGGCTGCCGTCCAAGGCGAAATCAGGTTGACTTTGCCCAAGTCGAGGGTCACAGACGCTCTCCAAGCGTTATGGACGGACTTGGCAATAGCCCTGCCCGCGTACAGCTTGGGGGTTGTCAGGCAACTTCATCGCTGGTATACTGTTCCTTATCTGAATGTATTTGGCACCATATGTACCATAAATGCTGCAGACTTCCTTAGGGATACCGCACGCTACCTTTTCTTCAGTCTATAATAAATAATGTATTGGCGACCTGATGAAAAATAATAGCAGGTACGATAGTCCAAAACACTTTTGCATGATGACCGGCTAAATAATGACAACGCATGAAATCACATTTGGCGAACCTCAAATTACCGACCTCGGTCTGGCAGACGCTGCATAAGATAGACAACCTTCTTGGTCAATCCTTGCCCTGGACCTCGCGCCTCGAAGAAATCAACACTGTTTTGATAAGTGAGCTTGAGGTAGACGCGATATGGATGTTAACCGTCAAGCCCCTTCCGGTCGCAGCCTGCGGTTCCGTGCGCACACCCCTGGCTGTTGCCCCGAATGCCCAGGTACACGTCATAGATAATGCTCCGCCAACTGAAGACAACTGGCCTACCGGAGACAGTATTTTAGGCCAGGTAATCGTCTCCCAAAAAGCTCGCTTTGTCGATCTAAGCAGCACGAACGGCAAAACCGATTCGGATTTGGGTGATGTGTTTTTTGACACTTTTGAGGCTATACCTTCTGCAGTTATCCCTCTGATAGCCGACAACAAGTCGATCGGGGCCCTCATCGTTGGCTGTTATGATCTGGACAGGGTCCCGCCTCCCGAAGAAGTCCAAAATCTACTTATTTATCTTGGCGAACACGTGGGTACAAATCTTTACAATGCTTATCTGGTGGAGCAGTCCCGGCGGCATACTAATGCCTTGAAAACGTTGAACTTGATTGCTCACACAATTTCGTCCAGCCTTGATATTGACGATGTCATCCAAAAAACCATGGCCGGCATCAATGAGGTATTACAGGTTGAGGCGGGCTCGCTGCTTTTGATTGATGAAGCACGCCAAGAACTCTATTTCAAAATCACCCTACGTGGTGAAAATAAACAGATTACCTCTTATCGCTTGCGAATAGACGAGGGTATCGCCGGTTGGGTGGTCATAAACAATGTCCCGGCAATTTCCAATAAGGTCCGAAGCGATCCGCGTTTTTCCCCAAAAATCGATCAAGCCATCAATTTCTCTACAAAATCGATTTTATGTGTGCCGCTTATTGTTTACGGTCGGCCAGTGGGAGCCTTAGAAGTTCTTAACAAACGTAATGGCCCTTTTAACGAAGACGACCAAGAACTATTGGTTTCAGTCGCGGCGTCACTCGGTATTGCTTTGAAAAATGCAAGTTTATTCGAGGAAGCTCAGGAGCGAGCCCGGCGGGGTGAAATCATTAATCAGATCACCACAGCGATTAACAGCGGAAATGGGTTGTCTGAAATGGGCAAGTTTATTTTTGAACAACTTAGCCGGCTCGTCTCATTTGATCACATCAGCCTATCTTTACTTGACGACTCGCGGCAGCATCTGCGACAATGGTTGTTGACTGAACACGGGGGCCTTGAAACCTCAAAATCAACTATCCCTCTTAGAAATTCGGCTTTGGCTCAAATCATTGCCGCCAAAAAGACACAGATTTGTGACGATATCTTCGATCCCCGCTTTAATGCCGCTGCCTATTTGGATAACCAAATATTCTTCGACGATGGCGTTGTCTCAAAAATTTCTATTCCGTTAACAACCAAAACAATCCCCTTTGGCAGCCTTAACTTGGGTCGGCGCCAGGCCGGCGCTTATGGAGAGGTTGAGCTCCAACGTTTAGATCAACTCGTACCCCACTTGGCCACCGCGATCGAAAAAAGCAGTCTAATCGACGAAATGGAGCAACACAACGCTCAACTTAAACAATTGAATCATTTGAGCGAAATGTTAGCCTCAACAACTGACATCGGCCTTATTATTGATACGGCCTTAAGTAAGATCCCCCGACTGCTTCCCGGTGACGTTCAGGGCATTATGATTTCCGCCGAAGAAGGCGCTTATCTGGGGGTAGCCTTGCCCTTTGATTTTAGTCAAACCGATCAAGTTATCGCAGAGATTCAGAATACGTTCACCGAAATCAACGACGGCAAAGACCCGCCAAAACTGGTCTATGCCAAGCACTTGGCAGGTAACATGCCGGTGCCGGCTACGTGGCAGGCGGTAACCGTTCATCACTTACCCATTATTACTCGACTTGGCACTTCCGGTATCATCTACGTGGCTTCCGGGCAAGACGGCAATTTTAATAGTGAATTGTGGCGCACGTTTTCACTCATTGCCTCCCAAATTGCCGCTACAGTCGAAAATGCTCGTCTCTTCCAGCAGGTTGAACAAGAGCGAGCCCATTTAGCCGCTATCTTGGCCAGCAGCACCGATGCCGTTTTAGTGGTCAATCGCGATGGCCGGATCGTGCTTGATAACCCCGCAGCACGGCACGTTATGGAGGTTGAAGAATCACAGCGGGGAAAATTACTCGCCGACAGTACTGACAACAGAGCCTTGGTCAAGCTGTTTGAGAGAGCAAAGTACGGGGGCGAAACCACCGGTGAAATCGCCTTGTCTGATGGCCGAACCTTCTTTGCCAACCTCTCTCCCGTTTCTGTTGCAGGCATTGGCGTGTTTGGTCTGGTTGCAACTATGCAAGACGTAAGCCACTTCAAAGAACTCAATCAGCTTAAAACTGATTTTGTAAACTCGGTTTCCCACGATTTACGATCACCCTTGTCAGGTGTTTTGATTGCCACCCATTTGCTGACTCAGATCGGTGAGCTCAACCCTGCCCAGCAAGAACTCGTTGATACGATCGAGCGACGGGTTGGGAATATGAGCGAACTTATCGACGATTTACTTGACGTCAGTAAAATTGATGCTGGAATTGATATGGAAATGGGACCCTGTGCCTTAACGCCTATTGTTGAGACCGCTGCCAAATCTCTAATTCCACAGGCTACGGCGAAAGCGATAAAACTTAGCTACGAACTGCCCTTAAACTTGCCCATGGTTCAAGCTAACGCAACTCGCCTCCAGCAAGTCGTCCATAATTTGGTCGGCAACGCTATAAAGTATACGCCTGCCGGGGGCGAAGTCGTGGCAAAAGTGGCCGAACACGGCGGCGAAATTCGCATCCAGATCATAGATACGGGGATAGGAATTCCCGCCGCCGACCAGCCGCATATATTTGAAAAGTTCTACCGAGTACGGGGTGAGCACGTGGTCGGTATTGCAGGCACCGGCTTAGGTCTGGCAATTACCAAAAGCATCGTTGAAAAGCACAATGGCCGAATTTGGCTAGAAAGTGTATTTGGAGAAGGTAGCACCTTCACCGTTGCCCTCCTTCCGCTTGAGCGCTCCTAAGCGTAGATTTTTTCGACATTCTCCGGTCTATCGAACAGCTGTGCCCCCTCGGTCTACAACTTTGCCGCCAATCTACTACTTAGGTTTTTGCCATATTAAACAATAAGATGCAAAATAACCGCGATCGTCGACCCACGTTGCAACAGTGGTGACAAACCTGAGTTTTATGACAAGTGAGAAAGGCAACCAATCCAAAGAGCGAAGATGCTTATAGCCGTTGAATTCCGGTACGGGCTAGCATTTATCGCTCTTTTATGTTTACGAGTTAGCCGGTCTAATGTCGACTCCGATAGAGAAATTTTGATCTTTTGAAAAGTGTGTCAATACGCAAAAAAACAGTATCTCAAAATTTTTTCTTTCGACCATTTTTACTCTGTTATCCAAAAATGACAAAACCACTGTGTTTATTTATTGACCAGAAAGTTGAACAAGTGAGTTGCCCCAGATCAACCCTACAACAGCAGTTCTGTTGAAAGGAATCCAAGCATGATTATAGCCGTGTTGTCCGGTTTCATATTGGCCTTAGCCGTGCCTTGGCTGCACCGAATTGGACGAAGTGTAACCGGATGGATTTTGGCCATATTACCGTTGGGGCTGGCGATCTATTTTGCCAGCCTTATTCGTCTAGTATCGGTCGACGGATTTACCGTTTCATATGCCTGGATCCCTAGCCATAGTATAAATCTATCCTTTTATGTTGACGGTTTGAGCTTACTGTTTGCCATTATCATTACCGGCGTTGGCAGCCTTGTCATCATCTATGGCGGGGGATACCTGGCCGGTCATCCCGAAATTGGCCGCTTTTATATGTACATCCTGATGTTTATGGCCTCAATGCTGGGCGTGGTTCTCTCTGACAATCTCATTACCCTGTTCGTCTTCTGGGAGCTTACCA
>JBFGLD010000187.1:0-8322 GCA_041576335.1 Anaerolineae bacterium
AGTTGGCTAAACAGATCGACTGCTTCCCCCGAGTCGCCTTCCTTGATGGCAATTTTTCCATCCAAATAAAGATTAGCTCTAGCCAGTTCAACCGTTGCCGCCGATTCATAGGGAATTTCCTTTAGAGCTTTTTCAAAAAACGTGAGCGCCTCAGCCATTGTGTCTGGCGTTACGAATTGCAGACCTAATCGGTAGTTGGCCTCATAAAGAAACTCCGACACGCGTTCCGGTTGGTAATCAGGATTCAAATCTCGCACTTTGGACAATGTTTCTACGGCTTCTAACCACGCCTCCTGCTCTATTTCGGTTTCAGCTTGTTCCAGGAAATCGGCTGCTGCGGCCGAACGTGTCTCAGAGGTCGGCGTTGGCCGACTCTGGGCCATGCTTTGTGCCTCCCTTAATGCTTCACGGGCGGGAAGAAGATTTGGATTGAGATTTAGCGCTCGTTCAAACTCAGCATTTGCTAACTCTATCTCCCCATTTGTCAGATGCACTTGCCCGCGCTCATAGTGAGCTTGAGCCTCATTTTGAACATCTTGGGCTCGTTCTTGCAAACCGTGATAGGTCGCCAACAGGCCAATCCCTCCAAAAAACGTTATTATGCAAATAAACATTCCTAAACAGCCCAGGAGCAGACGCCGCCAGGCGAAATGACGAGGCTCGGCCTCATCTTCGTCTTCAAACTCCTCGTCGCCATCATCGAATAGCTGACCGACCTCATCATAATCGTCGTCCGGCTGATCAGCCGGCCGGTAAGGTTGGGCAAAATCGTCGCCAGGTTGATATACCTCTTCGTCCGGCACGACATAGCCCTCGTCGTCTGCCAACAGTTGAGTTGCCGAATAATTCCCCTCAACCTGCTGCTCCGGCTGATAATCATCAGTAAATTGTTCATCCACCGGATATTCATCTTCCAGAAAATCTTCTTCCGGATACGTTTGTTCTTCCAGATACAAATGGTCCTCAGCCCGGATTTCGTCCTCGGCCCCGGCCGGCCTTGCCTGGCCGGAAATCTGATCATACGCCAGCAGATCGACGGCTCGATCCACAGACTCTTCAAAAATCAACTCGTCATCGTAATCCGCCTCTGCTAAGGGTTGAGGCTCGCCGCAATACGGGCATACTTCCTCAACATCATCATAAAACGTACCGCAGCTTTGACACTGTATCGTAAATTCTTCAGGCATTTTTACTCAACGATTATAAGTTTAGTTCTAGCGTTTTCGCTTACCTGCAACGTCTAGAATTCCATAAAATCTCTGGTTTGTTACTCCGCATAACTGGGCGCGTATTCGAGCACGGGCACCTCGCGATTATCCGTAATTAGGATTTGAACCGGTCCATCGACCGAAGCAAACTGCCATTTCAGCAATGTTGTCGGGTCGGCAGCAAAGCTATTGGTGAAGATTGGCCGATCATCTGCCAGGACGACGACTTCACCTTCCATCGGACGCGAAACTAGGGCCGACAAAGTATACCTGCCAGCCTCTTTGGTCAAGTAAATAGCCATCTGCGATGTTGCCCAGGTGATGCCCTTCAATCCGGCGACCGGCCACCAACTTTCCTGCCACTGGAGTGTTTCACCGCGGTCCAAAATTATATCTTCTTCCGGCCAGAATCCGGCATTAACCCCGCCCCAGATTTCAAAATATTGAGAGCTGTCGTCCGTATAATCTCGATAAGCGAAATCTTTCCCAAAGGCAAAAAGCTTGGTACCGGGCACGGCGCCGGGTTCAATTAAGCGGACAACGCCTAATGCTGATTCCGGATTTACGGCACCCACAAAGGGGCTATCGATATTCGGAACGAAAAAACCCAAAAAGTCAGTCCACTGGTAATAATCGCTTAAGTCAACGCCACCAGCCACCGGCCAGTCTGCCTCTTCTTGAGCTTCGGGCAAGGTCCAGCCTGCCCCACCGCGGCTATGGACCACGACCGCTTCGGCCGGCAGCACAAAGGAGGTTTTGGGCGACATTGAGCCGGGAGCCAAAGCAAGTGCAGCGTTAAGCCAAAATTGTACGGGAACCTCGGTCGAGGCCTTGTTGATCAGTTTGGGTTCGACCGTAAACTTAGCGCTATCGTCCGCAAGCATCACCGTCACCTCTGCGCCGACCCGGTTAGGTCCAACATCACGCAGAGTAATCGTGACGCCGTTTTCCGTTTGGTCAAGTTCATACGCCCACGGTACGCCCCAACGATAACCGTGCTCCTGGGTAGGATAGGCCCATTCCATGCCTCCGGCAGCCAACCACCAATTAGCTTCTACCGGCTGCAAGCCACCGTAACGCGACGGTTTTATCACGGGGTTGTGATAAAAAATCTCTTGCCCTGTTGCTTTCACGACCGCGCTATATAGGCGACCACCTAATTCCGGTAAAAAGGTTAGGCGGAGATAGGGATTCTCCAGAACAACGGCTGTATAATCAACCGGGGTAGGCGTCGGAGCGCTGGCCTCGTATTCGGAGCGGTTAAGAAACAAAATAGGCATGTTGTAAACTGGATCGATTTGTTCGATCAGAAAATCTCTAAAAGGATAGGTCGGCAGCGTAACGTCAATTTTGTAGGCTTTCACTTTCGCTGCTAGAGATGCTTGAGTTGGCGGTGCGGGTGTTGGCTTCGCTGCAGGTTCTATCGAGCGGCGTGTTTTGGTAGGCGTTGGTGAGTTGGTCACAGTGGCCGAAGGTGTCACGGTAAATATCATCGAGGTCACAGTGGCTGTTGCAGGTGGAACCGGGGTGCGGGTAAAGGTTGAAACCGGCGTACTCGTTGCTGCTGCTAAAGCCATTGACTCGGCGGCTTCAGGTGGAAACGAATTATGTTCAGTACAAGCTGTGACTAAAATTGCCGCCAGGAGCAAAACTCCCCCGGCGGCGATTTTGTAAGCAAGATTTCTTTGGTAATGCTCCATAGGAGCGGGCATGATAGCACCGAATGGGGTGTCTGTCCAATGGAGCGAAACAACTTTAACCCAAAAAGGCCCGAGAAATTCTCGGGCCTAATTCATTTCAGGATTAAGAGCCGCGATTCTATTTCTTACCGGCCGTTTTTGCTTTCGTCTTACCCGGCTCACTGGCCCACATGCCGGCCCATTTCATCTGGCCATCCATCACTTTTTGAGCAGACTCCTGCCAAGTCTTGAAGATATCTTGACCCTCGTCTTCCCAACTCCCCACTATCTTGGCCGGGTCGGCCTGTTTTACTAAATCAAACCAACCTTCCCAAAGCTGCTTCTGAGTCTTGCTCCATTTATTGGTCATATCCTGAGCCTGTTGGGCCCATTCCTTCATCTCTTTGGGAACTTCCATTTTCGAAACATCGATACTGTTAGCCCAGTTCTTAACCCAATCGTCTTGAGCCTTTAATGTACTCTCGACTGTGTTTTCCCAGGTTTCAATAGTTTTGCGCCAAATCTCAAAAGCTTCAGCTTGTGACGAGCCCTGCTGTATAGTTTCTAGCCAGCTACCCCACATCTTTTTCTGGGTCTCCGTCCATGTTTTTACCATTTCTTCAGATTGTTTAGTCCAATCCATAGTTGTTCTCCTTTACGATTTAACGTAACGATAAAAAAAAAGGGGAGGGGATGACACCCTCTCCCCGGCCTTGATTTGTTAGAAACTACCTAAAATTGGGTGTAAACAGTTTGGCAAAGCGCTCGGATGATGCTTGGATTTGGGCCTGGAACGCCTCGCTAGCTTCGAGGATGAGCTCCTGTTCGGCCATCATTAACTCTTCAGCTTTTTTTAGGCTACTATCCAGACTCTTGCCCATTTTCTCTCGAAAGGCCAGCGATTGCTCGAGGTTTTGTTGAGTTGCCTCGATTACAAAATCAAAGTAACTCTGGCTGTACTGCTGCCACAAGTCAAATCCGCTTTGCATCATTTTGTATTGAGCATCCAACACGACCTTCGTATCTTCTGTGGCCTTGCCGGCTGCACTAAGGAGCGAGTCTGTGATGACCTTGGCTTCTTCAGCGGCCTTGTTGGCTGCATCAAACACTACTTCTGCCGCAACTTTTCCATTTTTTCCTTTGGTGGCGGTTGCCATTTAAAATTCTCCCTTACTTTCTTATAATTTTCTAATGCCTACTCACTGTCAATCAGGTAAGTAATTTATCCAGTACATTATAGCAGGAAGCAGTTGCAGATGAGTTGCACTCCAGTTACCGGCAATCAGACCGCAATAACCTTGAGCTCGTCGTGGCCTATTACTGACAGCTCGCTCCAAGGCCATGGCTGTCCGCCTGACCCAATCAAGTACTGTTTATCATTAAGATTCGCCGATGCATTTCCTGCGTCTCCGGCAAGGGCTCGACCCCCAGCTCATGCCTAAGTACCTGTTCACAGCGCTGATATGTTCTCAAGGCTAGCGGCCGGTTACCTTGCATTAGGTAAGCGTGCATTTGGGTTCGATAAGCATTCTCCCACACCGGGTCGATAGTTAGAACGCGCTGAGTTAGGCGAATACTCTCTAAAGAATTCTTATCCAGCAACAACTCGGCCAGTGTCGTCATCAAACCGAGTGCCAATACCTGAAGACGTTCACGCTCGGCACTGCTCCAATCCTCATAAAGCCTCTCTGGCAGGTAATCTCCATTGTATAGGGCCAACGCTCGTTGATGATGCGCGATGGCTTCTTCGACGCTGGTCGGCAAAGCCTGATTGCCTGCTGCAACTAACGCTTCAAAAGCATCCGCGTCAATCCATATTAGCTCGGGATTCAGCCCGTAGGTTAAGCCATACCGCTGGATAAATTGCGGCTCAGCTCTTGGTTTTCGATCCGGTTCAAGCACCTTATTGATCGCGTGTAAAGCTACCTTGAAATCTCGATCGCCTTCTCCAAAGTCAAGTTCAGGCCATAAGCGATCGATAATCTGTTCCTTATGCAGATGCGCAAGTTGCCGGCGCATAGTGACAAAAAACTGAAACAGATGCAACGCCTTTTCTCGGCCCCAAGCGGCGGCACTCAACTCTCGGCCTTCACGCCAAACGCGGAAACTACCCAAGGTCTGGATTCGCAGCGGGGGTTCTTCTGTTCGAGATTCTCCAGTTTCAACCAGTGAATTCATAATGCGCTGTATGGAATAAAACAAACATAAGGCCCGCAAAGTTGTCGGGCCTTATCCAATGCCTGGTTATGCCTTACAATTATGGGATACACGTGCTACATTAGCCCGCACCGATACCCGTAATGACGGCTAACAAAACTCCGGCGGCCACGGCAGACCCGATGACTCCGGCTACGTTCGGGGCCATGGCGTGCATAATTAAGAAATTGTGGGGATCTTCTTCCTGGGCAACTTGGTGAACGACCCGGGCCGAGTCTGGTACGGCCGAAACGCCGGCCGCTCCGATCAGGGGATTGATCTTCTGCTTCAGGACTAGGTTCATAAATTTGGCAAATAGCACGCCGGAGGCGGTCGCTATCCCAAACGAAATAGCCCCCATCACAAAAATGATGACCGATTGTGGTTTCAGAAAAGTGCTGGCCTGGGTGCTGGTGCCGACGCTAAAGCCCAGTAGAATCGTCACGGTATCAATAAAGGGATTCCGCGCCGTACGGGCCAGCCGTTCGGTCACCGTACTTTCCTTCAATAAATTACCAAAAAACAACATCCCTAACAGGGGCAGCGCTCCCGGCACGATAAACAGCGTAACCAGCAACCCAATCAGAGGAAAGAGTATTCGCTGCAATTTCGTGGCAGGCGGCGGGGGCGGCATGCGAATGAGGCGTTCTTTTTTGCTGGTTAGAAGTTTCATAATCGGCGGTTGGATAACCGGTACTAGGGCCATGTAAGAGTAGGCCGAGATGGCAATAGCCCCGAGCAGATCCGGAGCCAACTGTGATGAGAGGAATATCGCGGTCGGGCCGTCGGCCCCGCCGATAATTCCAATGGAAGAGGCGGCCCGGACCAGCCGCGTAGCCGGATCATAAATCCCTTCCGGATCGATCGCCAACCCGGTTATCGGATAATTTTGACCGAGCCAGATTGCTGCCAGCAATGTACCAAAAATACCAATCTGGGCGGCGGCGCCCAATAAAATCAATTTTGGATTGGCCAGCATCGAGGAAAAATCGGTCATAGCCCCAATACCCAGAAAAATAAGCGGTGGGTACAGCCCGGAGATGACCCCAAAATAGATGATATTCAGGACACTTCCCAGCTCATAAACACCCAAACGCAATCCTTCCGGGATGGGGATGTTGCCAACAATAATCCCCATGCCGATGGGTACCAGCAGCAGCGGCTCATAATCTTTGGTAATGGCCAAATAGATAAATATGCACCCCACGATAATCATAACCACATTACCAACGATTACGTTAGCAAAGCCACTAAGTTGAAGAAACTGAATAAGCTGTTCCAAGGTGGGCCTCCTCAGGCAAACGTAACCAGGATATCACCTTGCTGCACGCTCTGGCCGGCCTCGACGTTAACCGCTTTGACGACGGCCTGAACGGGCGAGCTGACCGTTGTTTCCATTTTCATAGCTTCAATAATGACCACAGGCGAATTCTCCTTGACCGAGTCCCCCGGCTTCACTTTAACTTCTTTGACAACGCCGGCAATCGGTGAGGTCAAAGTATTCGCTTCTCCACTTGGCGGCGCCACCGCTTTCGGCTGGGCTTTGGGCAGGCTCGCGGCTGATGCTTCTGCAGCGGCGGCTGTACCCGGCTTCGGCGGCGAAAAAGTTGTCGCACCATAACCGTATGACAGGCCAACGCCTTCGTCATCTTCTAAAACCTCAACTTCAACGTCATAACTGACATTATTGATTGTCACTCGTAATTTCTTCACGAGAGTACTCCTTGTCTTCTATAAGGTATTGAACTGAAATGAGCTAAAGAAATCAATATCGTCTTAACGAAGTTGCTCCCATTACTGATGACCGGCCCTGGACCGACCAACCCGCGCCCCGTGTGACGCGGCGGTAGCGAACCGTTTTGACGCGGACTCGCTGATCGAGCGCCACAGACACCGCAGCCGAGATTACCGCAAGCAGTTCCGGCGAAAGCTCGTCACTGGAAGTTGGTTCAGGCACAACCTCTGCCATCGCCGCCTCTCGTTTCGCTGCCCGGCTTGCCAGCCAATGATCGACGCGCCAGAGATTCGCAACCACCAAGGTGATCAGGGTTAACGCAAAAAAAACGACCACCAGGCCAAGGACCGTAAGCTGAAGGCCAAAGGCCATAGGATCTTCAATCATAGTGAATTTCCTTTCCCCCTTCATTGAAAAAAGTTCTTGCTACGCCGTTTCCCCAAGCGTCGCCGGCTTGGACTCGTATCCGTTATAACGGCATGTTGCCATGCTTTTTCTGGGGACGAATGTCTCGCTTGGTACGGAGAGATTCAAGGGCCAGGCTTAGATAGCGGCGAGTATCTTGGGGTTCGATTACATCATCAATCAAATTTCGAGACGCGCCTATGAAAGGGTTGGCGAACTCTTCTTCGTATTGACGGATAAACTCCTGCCGGGTTGCAACGGGATCGGCAGCATTCTTAATCTCGTTGCGATAGACAATATTGACCGCGCCTTCGGCACCCATCACGGCCACCTCACCCGTTGGCCAGGCCGCCACCCGATCGGCACCCAGGTCTTTGCCACACATGGCAATATAGGCTCCGCCATAAGCCTTGCGGAGAATGATCGTGATTTTTGGCACGGTTGCCGAAGAGTAGGCAAACAAAATCTTGGCCCCATGGCGAATGATCCCACCATATTCCTGCTGCACGCCCGGCATATAGCCTGGTACGTCGACAAACGTGACCAAAGGAATATTAAAGGCGTTGCAAAATCTAACAAACCGGGCAATTTTGTCCGAGGCATTGATATCTAATACGCCGGCCATCATCTGCGGCTGATTAGCCACAATCCCGATGCTTTGTCCGTTGAGGCGGGCAAAACCGACAACGGCGTTGGGCGCAAACATATCCTGAACTTCGAGGAAATCAGCATTATCAACGATCCGGCGAATCACATCTTTTACATCGTAGGGCTTGCGCGGGTCATCGGGGATAATTTTATTTAAGCCTGCGTCGGCGTGAAACGTAAGTTCACCGGTGCCGTAATCGGGTGGATCTTCCAGGTTGTTTGCCGGCAAAAAGCTCAACAATTTACGGCAGATTTGTAAGGCGTCCTGGTCGTCTTCGGCTTGAAAATGGATATTGCCGCTCTTCGTCATGTGAACATTGGAACCACCCAGATTCTCGGCCGAAATTTCTTCACCCGTCACGGCCTTAATAACTTCCGGTCCTGTGATGAAGAGAACGCCAGTACCTTTGACCATGATAATAAAATCCGTTAAGGCCGGGGAATAGGCCGC
>JBFGLD010000188.1:0-8309 GCA_041576335.1 Anaerolineae bacterium
GATAGCCGACCGCGCCGGTTTTCTACTCAATGGCGAAATGATTGAGGTTGGCCTGGCAGACAAGATTTTTGCCAACCCGCAGGATCAGCGTACTGAGGATTACATTACGGGACGGTTTGGCTGATGCAAAACAAGATCGAAGTCAAGAATTTTAGCTTCTACTATGGCGCTTTCCAAGCCTTAATTGAGTTGAATGTCCCGATTCGTGATAGACAGATAACCGCCCTCATTGGCCCTTCAGGCTGCGGCAAATCAACCTTTTTGCGTTCACTTAACCGCATGAATGATACGATCCGCAACACCCGGGCCGAAGGGCAGGTACTGCTTGACGGCAAGAACATTTATGATTCGGATGTCGACGTGGTCGAATTGCGCGAGCGTATCGGCATGGTATTTCAACGCCCAAACCCATTTCCGCAAAGTATTTACGACAATGTCGCCTTTGGCCCACGGGTGTTGGGGTTGGCCACAGGTGGTGATCTTGATTATATTGTACAGGAGAGCCTGGAGAACGCCGGCTTATGGGACGAAGTTAAACATCGTCGGCGCGACCCGGCCCCGGATTTGAATCCTGGCCAGCAGCAGCGCTTGTGTATAGCTCGCGCCATCGCTGTGAAGCCGGAAGTAATCCTGATGGATGAGCCGTGCTCGGCCCTTGATCCGGTCTCTACACTTCATATCGAAGAACTCATGCGGCGCCTGGCCAAAACCTATACCATTGTTATTGTCACCCACAATATGCAGCAAGCGGCTCGTGCGTCTGACTGGACCGGCTTTTTCTGGCTGGGACGCTTGGTAGAGTTTAACCGTACGGGGACCTTATTCACTTCACCACAAGAGGAATTGACCGAAGCCTATATTACCGGTCGACGAGGTTAGTAAGGTAAGGGTACACTTCAGAGGGCTGTCCAAAGTGACTGTCACCTTTTCGCCTAAAATTCTGGGCGCACCCACTTAGACCCTATGTGCGCGATACCTCCAATTATGATATAATAATTTGTCAGCATAGAAGGGAGATCGATGTGGCAATGCGGGAACGTTTTGAGAGAAAACTCACAGAATTGCGCGACGACATCTTGGCGATGGGTAGTATGGTTGAGGATGAACTGAAGTTAGCGCTGCGCGCCCTGGACAAATTAGACACCGAATTGGCTCGACAGGTATTTGAAGCTGATACAGAGGTCAATGCAGCCCGCTTTGAAATCGAAGAGAAATGCTTTACCCTGATAGTCACCCAGCAGCCGGCAGCGGGAGATTTGCGCGCCATCGTTGCGGTTATGAATATGATTGTCGATCTGGAGCGGATGGGAGATCAGGCTAAAGGCATTGCCAAGGTCATTCCGCACATGATGCAGTTTGCCAACCAGCCGCAGCCACCCGAATTGAAACAGATGGGTGATATTGTCGGCCACATGCTCCACGACACAATGACGGCCTTTGCCCAGGGAAACACAGACCTGGCCCAGGTCGTGGTTAACCGGGACGACGAAGTCGACGAGCTTTATGCCAAGATTTTCACCAAAATAATGGCGGAAATGGCTAAAGCCGGCAGCCCGGATAGGATAGAAGCGAGTTACGAAGTTTTGCGGGCAGCCCGCGAATTGGAACGCTTTGGTGATTTAGCCACCAATATCGCCGAGCGCGTGATCTACCGGGTAACCGGGCACCTGCAAGAGACCAACGTCGACAAAGAAATCTAGATCCGAATCCTCAACGCAGTTAGCTTTCGAAACGGTAACCAATGCTGCGTACCGTCGTGATACGCTGCGGTTTGGAAGGATTTTCCTCGATTTTTTCGCGCAGCCACCGAATATGAACATCAACGGTGCGCGACTCACCGTGGTAATCGTAGCCCCAAATTTTGGTCAAGAGTAAATCACGCGAGAGGACCATGCCCTCGTTTTGCATCAACTCGGCCAGCAGGTCAAATTCCTTGTGGCTGAGGTTTAGCTCACTATCCCCTTTGTATGCCTTGCGCCCCACCAAGTCCAGCGACAAATCGCCTGACTGCAAGCGCTCGGGGACCGCGCTTTTTGGCTTCCGTCGCAGCGCGGCCCGTACCCGGGCAAACAGCTCACCGAGGCCAAACGGCTTGGTGATGTAGTCATCCGCGCCGGAGTCAAGGCCGATGATTTTGTCGACTTCGCTGGAGCGAGCGGTGAGCATAATAATCGGCACATCCATTTCCCGGCGCAAAATGCGACACATCGAGAGACCGTCCAAGCCCGGCAACATCACGTCGAGAATAATGAGGTCGGGGGTTTGCGTACGGGCTAAGTCTAAGCCGGCTTGACCATCTCCGGTGGCCGTTACATCGTAACCTTCGACCTGCAAATTATAGACCAATGTTTGCCGCAGCGTCTCATCATCTTCGACAACAAGGATGGATTGTGATTTTTTTGGATCTGGCATGTAGGCTTCTCTAAATTCTTATCTGACGGACCTGAATTCAGGCGACATAGTTCACATCGCAGCCTATTATAACACACGAGCCAATGTTCAGGAAGTACATGCCTTATCCGGACCATTTGCCTGGCGATAAACTAATCACAAGCCACCTTGACAACCGTCTGGCTTGGCTAGCCGTCTGCAGGAACTTATATTTTGAGCCTTCAGCCACTTAAGTTTGCTACAAACTTAGAATATACGGTATTAAGCGCAAAAAAAATTATCCCTGACAAGCCAGTTAAACCAAGAATTAGTATACCCACCACAGTCTCTACAGGTATTTTACTTAAATATAGGGCCACCGTAGGTGCAAATAAACGGACAAATTTAAAAAGTGGAATGCTGCTTGGGGAATATCAAACTGAATGTATGGCGCCATATTCAAGTATCGCAGAATTACTACATACCTTAAAGGTAGAAACCACAAAGCGCCAACACCTAAATAAAGCAAACCTAATGGTAGCATAGGGACCGTGCCGGGTCCAGAGGGTGACATTGTTGAAGAAATACGGCTCGCGCCTAGTGCGTGTCCTTTATCAGCATTAGGCCAGAAATGCTGACCGGTGGTGATTGATAGCATAGGCTCAAGAATGCCGGCTAATACTCTTGATCTACCGGTAAGGTAATGTGAAAGATCGAGCCTCGACCAAGCTCACTCTCTACCCAAACGCGCCCATTGTGCAATTCAACGAGTTCCTTAACCACGGTCAGGCCCATGCCCATGCCGCCCCGTTTTGCCGGATTTTGATTGTTAAGACGATAGAATCGGTCGAAAATTCGGCTCGTTTCCTCTTTTGGAATGCCGACCCCATTATCGGTCACCGTTATAAATAAATAGGGGCGAGTCCCCCGGCCCCAATTGAACAACTGGACCCAAGCCCGCAGCGCGACATGCCCTTTTGGGGGAGTAAAGCGACACGCATTTGACAGCAGGTTGAACAATATACGATGGAAATGAATGGGATCGGCGGCGATAGTTGGCGCCTCGCTATCGATGATATGAGTCAATCTTATGTCGTAGGAACGCGCCAACGGAACAATTTCGCGCAGAACGCTCTCAATGATTTTGGTCACACTCACCTCTTCGAGCCTGGGCACAACTTGATGCCGGTTCTGGGCGCTAATTCTAATCGCGTTATCGAGAATTTCGACCATGTACTCGGCATGACTATGAATAATATGCATTATTTGCAGCTGCTGGGTCGAGTAGTCATCCAGCATACCATGGGTAATCATCTCAGCATAGCCCTTGACTATCGTTAACGGCGTCCGCAATTCGCGTGACAAAGCTGAAATGAAGTCATCCCTGGCCCTGTCTGCTTTTACCTCACGTGTCATATCCCTAAAAACTGCGATGATTCCGGCCCATTCATTGTCCCGATTACGCCACGGGATAAGCCGGCCCTGAATGGCGCAGTCCTCTTTTTCGACAAATGTCGGCAGCACGAGCTCGCGGCGCGAGAACGCTTCGACAAAATCTTCAGACGGTTCTCGCGAGTCGATTTCGCGATAAATTGCCCGGATTGATTGACCGACCAGAGCCCGGCCCGGTTTACCCAATATGCGTTCGGCAGTTTGGTTAACAAATTGAACCCGACCAATCGTATTACTCACGACAATGGCATCACCGACTGACTCCAATATGGCTAATTGCAGTTCATCCGGGGCCCTGACTTGTTTTTTGGAGGTGTTGGCCATCATCTCCGCTTCCCGTTCCAGCTCAACATAACGTCGACGATGCTCAACCAACGTGGCAATTTGCGCGGCCAAATTACGACACAACCGGGCATCCCTCTCGCGAATAGGCTGCTGTGTGACCGGGTTACCCAGCATCAAAGCGCCAATAGGCCGGCCCTGTACTAACAGTGGCTGCAGTAGGGTTGGGCCTGAGCGGCCCTCGTTCCACAATTCATATAGCGTCTCCAGTCCATCAAAATTTTGTTGAGGCAAAATTAGCTGCTGTTGACCGGTGATTACCTGTTGCAAAGGCGGGCATTCGGTTAATGAAACGCTCACTTCGGCCGGATCGGTAATGTGAAAGGGGTGCTGAGGGCTATAGAGGGTCACTAATCGCATATTCTCATGAACTTTGTTATTCAGTACAAAAATGGCAGCCTGGTCAACGTGGGTAGCTTGCGCCATGCTCTGCACAATGTGTTCCAACGAGTGACTCAGGTTAGGCACATTACTGATCATTTCGCTGACTTCCAACCAGCGCTGCCCTTCCCGGTTCAAGTCATAGGCTTGCTGAACTAACGCTTCTGCAGACTGCTGGCTGCGCACAGAATCATGCAGACTTTGTAGATGTATGGCACCTACAAATACAGCATAAGCCAGCAGGTTAAGAAACCAAAATACACCAACCAAATCAAACAAGCTTAAAAAGTTCGCCAGCACCAAAATAAGAGGTACGGCTAAGGCCAGCCCGTATCGTTTACCTAAACCCATAAATATAAGCGGTGCGCCAAAAATGGCGATTAGCAAATTGTGAATGGGCGCGGGCACGGGCCAGCCGGGCAGCAGCGATAATCCGACCAACCCCGAGGCCACCGCGGTTCCCAGCCAAGCCAATTGGCGCCACGCTTCGCCCAACTGCGATACAGCTCCAATTAGAGCCCAAATCACACAAAACGTGCTAAAAATTTCCAGGGCAGCAACCACCGGTATTTCTGCAACGGATACGAGGCTGACCATGAACGCCAGGGAGCGGCTAAGGACCAGCAAAAATAACGGCAGCAGTCGCTCGTAGCGGGCACTGTCAGAAAAACTAGCCAGCCCAATCAACAAGGCTGTTAGCGCAAATAAATTAATCGCCAATAGATAAATCGACATCTCGTTCCCCCAATCTTCAAACGAGCTATCGTGACGAGCGCCTATCTAAGCGAATAAGACGTGGATTAAATGGTAAGGTGCAAGTTGTTCCCAAAATCAAGCTGGTGCCCAGTCAGAAGCTTCCCACCAAGTATAACAAATTTAAAGAGCCAAAACAATGGGCTTTTGGGGGGAATTGGCGGGGCAAAACCTCAGCCTGAAATTGCTTCACCTTTTATCATGTGCTAAACTTTGACTCGGTTTTTACTAAAACAACATTATAGGTTAGAAAGTTTGACTATTCAGCGACAACTTGCGTCAAATTGTGACCGCATAGTTTTCGGTCAAGTTAAGCGAGGAGCGTATCGTTGGAAATCCGAAAAATTGTATTAATCCATCCCGGCCGTGAAGGCCGTATTTTTGGTAAGGCGCCCGCTGCCCCTTATACGCTTATGCGGTTGGCCTCACTGGTGCCCGACGACATTGAGGTTGAAATTTGGGACGAAAATTGGGAATATTTAGACCATAAGATCCGGACCTTGGGTAAACACGACTTGGTTGGGATCACCTCAAAAACCTTAGCAGTCGAGACAGCCGAACGGTACACCGAGATTGCCCACGAAGCCGGCGTGCAGACCGTGGTGGTCGGGGGCTCCCACGCCACTCTGATGCCCGAAGATGTGGCCCGCTGGGCGGATGTGGTCGTCACCGGCGAAGCGTATCGCACTTGGCCCCGGATTATTGAGGACTTTCAAAATGACAGCCTCCAACCCCTTTATAACGATACCGAGTGGGCTGACCTGTCCGGTGTCGCGCCGCTCACCGACCGGGCCATCAAGATGGTGGATGAGCGCCGTCGTTACTGGACACCTATGATCGAAATCACGCGCGGCTGCCCGCGCAACTGCTCTTTTTGTACGGCCATTAGGGTCAGCGGGCAAAAAATGCGTTTTCGCCCGGTTGAGGAAGTTGTTGAGGAGATCGAGCGGCGTCAAATCGACCGCTTCTTTTTGACGGACGATAACTTTGGGCTTGCCTTTGCCATCGATCCGGAATATTGTGAGAAACTTTTTTTGGCTCTGGAAAAGCTGCCGCTGCGGGGGTGGACTACCCAGGCCGAGATGATGGTAAGCAAGTATCCGGAGTTACTCAAACTCGCCCGCCGGGCTCACCTGGACAAATTCTTTATCGGCTTCGAGTCGGTCAACCCCAGGAACCGCCGCGAACTGGGTGGCAAAAGCAAAGGCATGATGTCTCAATATCAAGAAGCTATCGACGCTATCCATGAGCATGGTATCGGCGTCGTTGGTTTGTTTGTGTTTGGCTTCGACGAAGACACGCCGCAAGTAATGTGGGATACCTGGAAATTCGGCAGAAACTCGGGTCTGGACAGCCTGAGCACGACGATTCTGACGCCCTACCCCGGCACGCCTTTTCGGGCTCAACTTATCAAGGAAAATCGACTCATTCCGGGCAAGAGCTGGCGCTACTATGATACGGCCCACGTAGTATATTATCCCAAGCAAATGAGTGTCACAGTATTTGAGCAGGAATACGACAAAGTCTGCCGGGCGATCTACTCGCCCTGGCGGATTGCCCAGCGCGGGCTGCGCGCGTTAGTTCGCCACCCTGTGCGCCGCATGCCGGCCAAAGCCTTCGGCAGCTTCAGTACGGATTACGGCTACCGCCGCTTGTTTGCTTGGCGGCACGCGTTTTCATAAAAGTGCGACAGTCCCTGGTGGAACCACAACGGGAATGAATATCAGGCACACAGAGACCGCGGAGAAAACACAGAGAGACACAGAGCACTGCCTGCCCGGGGTACGCACGAGGGATACCCCTACTCACGCGCCCCCCCGGCAATGAAAAAAACCAACACGCCCACCTGCAGTGACAGGTTCAGCAGCCTGGTGTACCTCATCCTCACAATCAGTCCAATAACCATGAAGTCAGCACTAAATCACTCGACGATTTCAACACAGCCCTGGAAATTCGGGTCAAGATAGGGCCGGGCGCCGGCCTCGTGGGCCAGCGTGTCAAGGATCTTGCGATGGTACGAACCGATCAAAGGCAGTTCGTCTAACGAAAAGTAGCCAAAATCGTCTACTTCCTCACTGGCTTTGAAGCCGTCCCCTTCTAAAACAGAGCAGGTGAATACAAAATCTATCTTGCGCCGACCGTTATGGCCAATCGCAACCAAGCGATCAACTATTATTGAGAAACCACTTTCTTCCGACAGCTCTCGCCTTAACTCAGTTTTCAAGTCGGCGCATTTTGCATTTCCCCCCGGCAAACCCCAAGGGTCTCGGGCCAGGTAGGTGTGGCGAAAAAGTAGGACTCTGCCCTCGGCGTCAGTAATAACGGCCAGTACGCCCACAATGAATTTATGGCTAATCAGAAAACGCGTGGTCCGATTGGCCCAGTCCGGCAGCGGGAGAACGCGCCAGATGAACAGCAGAAGACGCTTAACCTCAATCTTCAAGCTTCTCATTTTGGTTTATCGAATTGCCTGGCGTACCCGGTAGGCCAACGCGCCAAAGGCGTCACTATTGTACAATAGGGAGGCAGCACGGGGGCGGGGGAGATCAACCGGAATCGCAGCCACAACTCGTCCCGGTCGCTGGCTCAGTACAAGAATTCGGTCGGCCAAAAACACGGCCTCGCGAATATCGTGCGTAACCAGCACCACGGTCTTTCGACTTACTTCCCAGACGTGCAGCAACTCTTGGTTGAGATTTTCGCGGGTCAATGCATCCAAGGCTCCAAACGGTTCGTCGAGCAGTAGTATTTCAGGCTCGTGGGCCAGGGCCCGGGCGATGGCCACCCGCTGAGCCATACCGCCCGACAGTTCGTGCGGATGATTATTGGCAAAATCGATCAGCCCGACCAGCTCCAATGCGCTGGTCACGCGCTGCTTAGCCTCGGCGGGGGCAATGTGCTGGATTTGCAGCGGCAGCATTACGTTGTCGAAAACCGTTCTCCACGGCATCAGGGTTGAATTTTGAAAGACCAAGCCGATCTGTTGACGGGGACCTTGTAGGGGTTCACCA
>JBFGLD010000189.1:0-8282 GCA_041576335.1 Anaerolineae bacterium
ACCTGCGCGAGCGCCTGGCCTACCTGGCCACGCAGGTTGATGCCATTTTGGCCGCGCTGCCGGCGCTTGATCTGTCTCTAGCCGCCGAGTATGAGGCCTACCACGCTCATCCCGCTGATTGGCTGCTCGAGGCAGTCAAAACCGATCTGGCGGAGTTAAGTCCGCAGGTGCAGGAACTTTCCAATAGACAAAAGCAGTTTGAGGAGCAGCTCAGCTCCCTGCCCCGCTATGAAGCGACGCTCCGGCAGTTGTTACCCTTGGTGCCGACCCTTGTAGAATTGGAACAGTTCGCCGTGACCGCAATTTGGGTAGAACGCCGCTACCAGGTGGTCCTGGATACAATCGCCCACAATTTAGAAGAAGTCACCCAGGGCCAGTGCGAAGTGATATCCCGCGAGATTAATCATGACATTCTGGCTGCCGTACTCATCTTTCCTAAAACGCAGGCCGGAACGGTCAGCAAGCTGCTGGGCCAGGAGAATATCTCCCAAGTTCGTCTACCCACCGAATTTGCCGGTCAGCCGCTGGAAAAGGCGCTCACCGACATCCGGCGTCGACTGCAGGAGATTCCACGCCAGTTAGAAGAGATCAAAACGCAGCAAAAGATGCTGGCCCAACGCTGGCGTCCCGGCCTGCTGATGTGGCAGGCACTGCTGCGCGACCATCTGGGGCAGATCGACGTGTGCACCAACTTTGGACAAACCGACTACACCTTCGTGATCGAAGGCTGGCTCCCCCAGCGCCGCTTGGCTGAGGTCGAGGCAGCGCTGGCCCGCGAGGTTGGCGAGGAGGTGGTCGTCACCGAGCTGTCGCTTAGCCCAGAAGATATGGAGCATGTACCCGTAAGCTTTGACAATCCCTTTTTTGCCAAACCTTTCGAACCCTTGGTGGGACTGCTGGCCTTGCCCAAGCACGGCGGTTTCGATCCGACCCCATTAATGGCCATTTTTATGCCTATCTTTTTTGGGCTTATCGTGGCTGACATCGCCTACGGGCTCATTCTTCTAGCCGTGATGTTTTACCTGCGCCGGCGCTTTAGGGACCGGCCTATGCTGCGCAGCCTGGCCGAAGTGTTGATGATCGGCTCCGCCTGGACTATCGTTTTCGGCTTTCTCTTTGGCGAATTCTTTGGCACACTCGGCGAATCGTTTGGAATTCAGCCGCTGTGGTTTGACCGGGGTCATGATGTGCAGGCCCTCTTTTTGCTGACCATCGGTATCGGCGTTGGCCATATTATCTTAGGGCTGTGCCTGGGTGTTTGGCAAGCACCCCGGGAGCGAAGCCGGCACGACCTAATTGAGAAAGTGGCTATGCTCGTCTCATTGGCGGCCATCTTCTTCATTGTAGCCATTTTGACAGATTATCTGCCGGGGTCGTTTTTTAACCCGGCCGTAGCCTTGTTGCTCGTGGGGCTGGCCGTTCTGATTTACAGCATGGGTGGGCTGGGCCGGCTGCTCGGACCGCTGGAGCTTTTAGGTACGGTCGGCAATATTCTCTCCTATTTACGGATCGCGGCAATTGGCCTATCGTCGGTATACTTGGCCCAAGTCGCCAACGAATTAGGTGGTATCTTTGGTAATGTCCTGGTTGGTTTGATTATCGCCAGCCTATTTCACGCGCTGAACATCGCCCTGGGCGCTTTCAGCCCGACCATTCAATCCCTTCGTTTGCATTATGTCGAGTTTTTCAGCAAATTCTATGTAGGGGGTGGCCAACCCTTCCGCCCCTTTCAACGGTCAATTGTACAGCGCTGAGTAGGTCTTAGTGAATGAAAGGAGCTTAACATCATGGAACTTGGATTAATTGCGATTGGTGCCGGGCTGGCCGTCGGCCTGGCTGCTATAGGTACGGGCTATGCCCAGGGCCATATCGGGTCGGCCGGCGCAGGTACCATCGCCGAAAAGCCGGAGTTAATCGGGAATGTCATCTTGTTAATTGCGATTCCTGAAACGATTGTCATTTTGGGCTTTGCCGTAGCAGCCATGGTCATTCTATTGCTGCAGTAATGTCTGCCGGCCGATGACTCTGGTGATTGTGATTAGACTATGTCATTAGAAAAAATCTTGCAGGCTCTGGAGGCCGAAGCTGTCCGCCAGGTAGCCACAATCGAGCAGGCGTGCCGGGTTGACGTGGAACGTTTTCGCAGCGAGGCCCTGGCCAAGGCTGAACAGGTGCGTCAGAAGCGGTTGGAAGCCATTCAAGCGCCGCTTCGAATCGAACAGGCCCGGATTCTCAACGAGGCCAAGCTTAAGGCGCTCAGAACCGTATTGGGTGCCCGTGAGGATCTGATCACCGCTGTGCTTGAGACCACTGCCCGGCGACTGGCGGATCTGTCCAACACGGCGGCTTATTCCCAACTCCTGCCAAGGTTATTGAAGGAGGCTGTTGACAAGCTCGGCAGACAGGGTCAGCTACGCCTCCGGGTACAACCTCAAGATGTTGAAATAGCTGAGCAGACCGTTCAACAGATGGGGCTTTCAGCCAAAGTTGAGGGAAATCTACAAAACGAGGGCACTTGGAACGTGGCGTTGGGAGGCTTGATCGTCACCACCTCAGATGAACGCATCAGCCTGGTCAACACGCTCGAAGCGCGTTTGCAGCGGGTGGCCAGCCTCCATCGCACTGAAATTGTCGAAATGATCTTAGATCACGGCGGGGAGTGGTGATCCGTGCCCACAGGTTATGGCTATGGCAACGCTCGCCTGCGGGCGATGCGCAGCCGTTTACTAACGGCCGTTGAATATGAAGATCTCCTGACCCGGCAAAATATCGAGGAGGTTATCACTGCGCTGACTGATACACCTTACAAGGAGGATATCGAACTGGCCTTGGTGCGGGTTGGCGGCGGGATTAACTGCGTGTTTGAAGCCCTACGATCCAATCTAACCCGCACCCTACGCCGGATTCGCACCTTCTTTGCCGGACCGCCGGGTGAACTGGTAGACATCCTGCTGCGTCGTTGGGACCGGCATAACCTGCTGACCATCATTCGGGGGCAGAGCCAAGAGGTTTCGTCTGAAACCATCCTATCGGCACTGATTCCGGTCGGGCAGCTCGACCAGGTGTCGCTGCGGGAGTTGACACGCCAACCGGGTCTGCGGGCCGCACTTGACCTGATGTCCGCCTGGCGTCTGCCCTATGCTCGGGCTCTGCGCCAGGTGCAGGCCCGGACCGGAACAATGCCTGATTTGGACCAGCTCGAATTGGCGCTGAATCGCTTTCACTACGCCTCGCTATTCGAGACGCTGAGTCACGGCAACGGCAACCGGGCCCTTGTGCGCGAGCACCTTCAGATTGAGGTTGACCTGATCAATCTGCGTACGATTTTCCAGTTGGCCCGCCTACCGGAAATCAGCCATCTGGTCCACCAGCGCTACAACACAACCGATGTGCGCCCACTCTTAATTGAGGTGGGTGGACAGCTTTCGGCCCAGCAGTTGGTCGCATGGAGCCTTGAAGCCGGCGGGTTAGAAGGCCTGGTTCGGCAGTTGGGGACTACCCGCTATGGTCCGGCGCTGGAAGCCGGTTGGCGGCGTTATCAAGCCGGAGGGGACGGCCTGACCAAGCTGGAACGCGAGTTAGAACGTTGGCAGGCGCAACGTACGGCAGCAATGTTCAGCCTCAATCCGTTAAGTATCGCCGTTCCCATCGGCTATATCGGCTGCAAGGAGCTTGAAATAGTCAATTTACGACTTATCGCCGAGGCGGTCGGCCTGAATATAAAGCGGGAGCAGGTGCGTCAAGATTTGATCATGGTTTAGGACTTGTAAGGTAAATGGTGGCATCAACCGATGGGACGTTTAATGGTTATCACTACCCCGGATTTAGCGCCGGGATTTCGATTGGCGGGCGTCGAAACGTTTGCCGTAGACAGCGTGGCCCAGGCCGAGCAACTGCTGCAAAAGCTGATGACCGGCCGTGAGGCCAGCCTGATCGTCGTCCGCCGCGGCTTGTTACAGGCGATGTCACGTCGGCTGCAGCGTCAAATTGAAACCAGCTACCGGCCGGTGGTGATTGACATTCCGGGCAGCATGCCCACTCACGTGGGGGGAGAGCGCCGCCGCCAAATTTCCGAGCTGATCCGGCGCGCCATCGGTTTTCAAATCACCTTTGGCACAGAGCAGCCACAGCCGGACAAAACGTAACCGGATTTGGGAGTTTCTAGGCTATTCGCGCTTATGTTAATTAGGATCTTGAGCAGTGATGGTAGATCAAACGGTCTCGAAATCAAGAGATAAGATCAGCGGCACTTTGATCCGTATTGCCGGCCCCGTGGTTGTGGCCGAGGGGTTAAGCAATGTGCGCATCTACGATGTGGTGTACGTTGGCCATCCTGGCCTGGTCGGCGAGGTGATCCGCCTGTCAGGCGACCTGGCCACGATTCAAGTTTACGAAGACACCGGCGGGTTATGTGTCGGCGAACCCGTTACCAGCAGCGGCGATCCCTTTATGGTTGAATTAGGGCCGGGCTTACTGGGTTCAATCTTCGACGGGGTCCAGCGTCCGCTGCCGGTTTTGCTTGAACAGCAGGGCGATTTCATCACTCGCGGGGGGACCGCCCTGGCCCTGGACCGCCAGAAACTGTGGACGTTTGAACCACGGGTGCGGGTTGGCGAGCGGGTCGCCGGCGGCGCCATCATCGGCATCGTGCGGGAAACCCCTCATCTCGAACATCGGGTGTTAGTACCACCCCACGTCAGAGGCGTGATTGAAGACATCCGGCCCGGTCAATACACGGTTGAGCAAACCGTGGCCGTGGTACGACCGGAAAAATCTATGCTGCCGGCACTCAATCGGGGTGAAGAGGACTCTTCAAAAGGACAGACCCGTTACAGTCAGCCCAACGGGATTATGGAATTGTCGATGATGCAGCGTTGGCCGTCTCGTGAGCCGCGCCCATACGTGCACAAGCTCGATCCGACCGAACCCCTGATTACCGGCCAACGAATTGTCGATACGTTCTTCCCCATTCCCAAGGGGGGTGCGGCCATCATACCCGGCGGTTTTGGCACCGGCAAGACGGTGCTCCAGCAAACCTTTGCCAAATGGGCAGACGCCGACATTATCGTCTATGTCGGCTGCGGCGAGCGGGGTAACGAAATGACTGAAGTGTTGGAGGAGTTCCCCAAGCTGGAAGATCCCTACACCGGCGGAGCCTTGATGGACAGAACTGTTCTTATTGCCAATACCTCCAATATGCCGGTCGCCGCGCGTGAGGCCAGTATTTATACCGGGGTGACGATTGCCGAATATTTTCGGGACATGGGCTACGATGTGGCCCTGATGGCCGATTCGACCTCCCGCTGGGGCGAGGCTCTACGCGAAGTCTCGGGCCGGCTGGAAGAGATGCCGGGTGAAGAGGGTTATCCGGCTTATCTCCTCAGCCGGCTGGCCGAATTTTACGAGCGAGGTGGGCGGGTGTCCTGCGTCGAAGATGGCGAGCAAGTTGGGTCGGTCACCCTTATTGGCGCGGTCTCGCCACCGGGCGGAGATTTCTCAGAGCCAATGACCCAAAACTCGCTGCGCGTCACCGGTGCCTTTTGGGGGCTCGACACCGATTTGGCCCGGCGGCGTCATTTTCCGGCCATCAATTGGACGATCAGTTACTCGCTGTATAAGTTAGACACCTGGTTCAATCGTCAGGTGGCTGAAGATTGGACCGAACTTAGCCGGCGGGCTCGAGCGCTGCTGCAACGCGAAGAAGAGCTGCAGGAAATTGTCCAGCTTGTGGGCAGTGATTCCCTGGCCGAAACGGAACGAGGGGACCTGGCCATCGGGCGCATCTTGCGTGAGGATTTTCTCCAGCAGTCCAGCTTCAGCGACGACGCGTTCTGCCCCCTGCAGAAGACCTTCTGGATGTTTAAAGTTATTCTTACCTTCTACGACCACATGGTTGCAGCTCTCAAGCAGGCAGTACCCCTGGGACGTCTTTTGGACCCGGCGCTGCTCGAGGAGATTGGACGTATGCGAGAATGGCTTCCGGACGCGGCTCCTGAACAGGCCCAAAGGTTGTTGGCAACTATTGAAACGACATTTCGCGAGTTATAGGTGAGCGGAGAAATGGCTAATAACACCAATTCCGGCAGCTCGGCCCTCTATTTTATCGATTACCGCACCTTATCTTACGTTTCCGGGCCGCTCCTGTTCGTAGAAGACGTGTACGACGTGGGTTACAACGAGATCGTTGAGCTGCGCGGATCTGACGGCCTGGTGCGGCGCGGGCAAGTTTTGGAAATTAATCGCGGCCGGGCCGTGGTGCAGGTTTTTGTTGGCACACGTGGCCTGGATCTGACCCGGACTGAAGCCCGCTTCAGCGGCGAAGTGGCCAAACTTGGCGTTTCGCTGGAGATGTTAGGTCGCATGTTCAACGGGTCCGGCTGGCCGATCGACGGGGGTCCGCCGATTGTGCCTGAGATGCGTCTCGATATCAACGGCCAACCTATTAACCCCTGGGCCCGCGATCACCCGGCTGAGTTTATCCAGACCGGCATCTCGGCCATTGATAGTTTGAACACGCTGGTCCGCGGCCAAAAGCTGCCGATTTTCTCCGGGTTCGGGCTGCCCGGGGGCGAGTTAGCCGCTCAAATCGCGGCCCAGGCCGAAGTACGCGGCAGCGGCGAGGAGTTTGCGGTCGTTTTTGCGGCTATCGGCATCCCTCACCACGAGGCGACGATCTTTCGACGGAGCTTTGAAGCCAGCGGTGCGCTGGAACGAACCATCCTCTTCATGAACCTGGCCGACGATCCAACCATCGAACGGATCATAACCCCTCGGGTGGCCCTGACGGCTGCCGAATACCTGGCCTTTCAACACGATCGCCACGTGCTGGTGATCATCACCGATATGACCAATTATGCCGAGGCCCTGCGTGAGGTATCGGCCGCCCGGGAAGAGGTGCCCGGCCGGCGTGGGTATCCCGGGTACCTCTACACCGACCTGGCCTCTATTTACGAGCGGGCCGGCCGGATCAAAGGGAAGCCAGGTTCAATCACCCAACTCCTCATTCTAACGATGCCCGACGACGATATTACCCACCCGATCCCCGACCTGACCGGCTACATTACCGAAGGACAAATTGTACTTTCACGCGACTTGCATCGCCGGGGCATCTACCCGCCCATTGACCCCCTGCCGAGCCTGTCACGGTTGATGAATGCCGGGATCGGGCCGGGCAAGACGCGGCCGGATCATCGCCAGGTGGCCGACCAACTTTACACCCTTTACGCCAAGGGTCGTGATCTGCGGCGGCTGGTGGCGATCGTGGGCGAGGCGGCCCTATCAGAGGAAGATCGCCGCTATCTGACATTTGCCGACCGTTTCGAACGAGAGTTTATTCACCAGGGCCAGGTTAACCGCAGCCTGGAAGAGAGCTTTAGCCAAGCCTGGGATATTTTGGGGGCCTTACCGCCGCGCGAGTTAAAGCGGATCAAGAGCGAATTTATTGAGCAGTACTACCCTAAATAACGTGGAACAAGTCAAGGCGACGCGAGCCGAATTATTGGCCAAAAAAAACCAGATCGCCCTGGCTCATCAGGGCCGTGATCTACTGAAGGAAAAGCGCAATGCCCTGCTGCAGCAATTTATGCAGACCGCCGAGCAGGTAATGCGCAGCAGCGATGAGCTGGAGCGCAGCGTCGGCGAGGCGACGGTAACATTGGCTCTGGCTGAAGCAATTGATGGGCCGGAGTCGGTCCGTTCGGCAGCGCTGGCGGCGCGGGGGCAGGTCTCACTCGAGGTGACCGGAGCCAATATTATGGGGGTGCCGGTGCCGGTGATTGAGCAGAAAAGCGTGGTACGGGGCATGCTCGATCGGGGTTACAGCCTGCCGGCTGTATCAAGCCGGATCGAGGCCACGGCCGAGGCCTTCGAGTCCCTGCTGGACCTTATCATAAAGCTGGCGGATAGTGAGATGCGTTTGCGACGCCTGGCCGAGGAGATCGGCCGCACTACCCGCCGGGTCAACGCTCTGGAAAACGTGCTCATTCCTCGCCTTAAGGTTCAGCGCGATTACATCCAAATGGTCCTGGAGGAACGGGAGCGGGAGGATCGGTTCCGGCTAAAGCGCGTCAAGATGAAAATCGAACGGCAATAATAATTCCATAAGGTTAACTTTTCAACCGTGAATAGCACTTTTGCCATCTCAGAGTGTAAACAGCGTACTTTTCTGAAACACCGTTTCATATGTCAGGACGATTGTCACTTCTTTTTTGGGACAAATGTCACTTACAATAATTAGCCATTTATGTTAGGGTTGTGCCAGGCAATCTGTGCTCATCGCAGGC
>JBFGLD010000190.1:0-8266 GCA_041576335.1 Anaerolineae bacterium
CCCGGTAGTTAAACCCCGGCAGCAGCCCCTTAACCCTCACGAAGCGATCCACCCGCCGGCGGAAGTTGTCCACCGCTGCATTTACCAGGGTTACAATCAGCACCTCCTGGTCATCTTCGACGCGCTGGACCAGCTCTGAGGCCAGGTAGGACAGAATGTGGGTTTTGCCGCTACCCGGCACCGCCGACACGCCCAGCCGCACCGGGCCGGCGGCATTCAGTACGGTCTCGATAATTTTCTGCTGGGAAGGGCGGGGAACAAAGATGTTTTCGGTCATACCGGCTATCCCTCCCGCTGTATCCGGCGCAGCATTTGCTGCAGCGCAATTAGCAGCTGTCCCCGCTGCTCGTAGCCCTGCTCGCCGATTTCGGCATTGACGATGAACACCCGCCGGCGACAGCGGCGGGCCAGGCCCAGCACCAGGCGGTAGAGCCGGTCCCGCTGGGTTTTGACTTCATCTTCATCGGTCCAGGGGCGGCCCGGCTGCCAATCGGCCGACAGAATATAGGGGTGGGTTAATGGTTGGGCAATGCGCTCCCACCAGCCGCTGCTGCCCGCATCCAGCCAGAATTGGTAATCGACCGGCCGGTTGCTCATCAAAAACGTCGTGGCCGGCGTAATCAGCACCGACTCCGCCGGGGCCGGATCCCACCGGCGTAGATATTGGGCCGCCATAATGCCCTGCTCGATCATCTCGACGTAGGCCTGGCTGAGATCTTCGATTGAGGGAAATTTGGCCTGTTCCAGGCCGCCGACCGTCGTCGGTACTCGCTCGGCCACCCGGCGGAACTGGCGGGCCGACTCGATCAAATGAGCCGCGACTTCGCCCGCTTCCTGCTGCCCGTGAAAGCCGAAGCCCGGCTGGGATAACAGTTCCCCAAACAGGCGGCTGAAAAAGTGATCCAAAACGGGCGGGGGCTGCTGGGACCGCACGCGCTCCAGCCAATGCCGTAACCTGTCAAAGCGAACTCCCCCCTGGTACGAAATGCGCTCGCGGACCTCGCCTTCGATTTGCTCAAACGCGGTCAGGAGCCCTTCGGCCCGTTCATATTGACGATAGACGACCTGGGTAAGCAAATTGGCCCGGATCAAATCCAGGTCGGCGACGGCCTGGTGCAGTGCCTGGGCTACGTCGAAGGGTTCCGGCAGCAGATACCAGCCTGGAAAGGCCAGCCTGGCCAGGGTAAGCATGGTTTTGGCCGCCGGCTCTTCACTCAACGGGCGTGAAGGGCGGTGGGAGCGGGCCGGCTGGCTCCGCTGTTTCATCCGTTCGGAAAAAGAAAAGCGGAGCGCATCGCTGACAAAGGGGGCCAGCACGACAATCTCGTTGGGCGAGACCCCCTCATCGATCAGCGTGGCGATGCGCTCGACCACCCAATCAATCATTTGAGGGTAGAAGCGCATTTGCTGGAAGTCCATGGCCCGGCGAGCATCCGCCTTTCGATTCTTACGTCTGCGCTTCGATCCTGTTGGCCCATTTAGGAAGTTCCCCAATCGCTCACCCAGGTCAAGTATATCAGCCGAGGCAACGTGCGAGTCGGTCAGGCGAATAGTCTCATCGCAGATCTCTTGCAGGGCGTGGGCGGTACGCCAATTCGCGCCCAGAAAGATGCGGTAGCCGGCATCTTCATCATAAATCAGCAGAGCTGATTCGGCAGCGGGCAGCCAGTCGCGCAGAATGGAGTGGCTAAAAGGGTTGTCTTCTTCGATGTTGTCCACGATCAGGTGACGATAATGGCCCGTCAAGAAGTGACGTACCTCCGGTCGTGGCCACAGGTGCTGGTAAAAGGTCTCAATCCGGAGCGAAAAATCGAGCAGGTTACGAGCCAGACAGAATTCGCGAAATTGATTTACGCAGGCCTGAGTATGCTCCAGGGCAACCCGGCTGCTCGGCTCGAGGTTCAGCGAGGCCGCCAGGCGCTGACCCACCTGCGTATGTGGTAGACCCAGCAGTGCTGATTTGTTTAAATTGTCTAAAATCTGGCTCATCAGGCGCGGTAGGGAGATGGTGATCGGCACGACGTTGGGATCAAAGTAGCCCTGTTTCAGCAGCGGATCGATGGCCTGGTGAAGGTAATATTGTGATGTTTCAACGTCTAAAAAGAGCGGCGGGTCGTACGGCCGGCCAAACCCGGCTGAACCGGACACCAGCGGCCAAAAAAGGTTAATCGTGCGCAGGGCTAGGCCGCTCAAGGTCATGACGTCGACTGCGCCGGCCCCCGGTAGGGTCGGGTCGCGCAGCTGGTCCCGGTATGGACCGGCCAGGGTTTGCTGGGGGACGACAACCAAAATATTATTGGCCGGAACATGGCGGGCCAATAGTTCACGCAGCCGCGTCACGCCATAGGTTGTTTTACCGGTGCCGGCCGGGCCGGTCAAAAAGGTCGTGGGCACAGCCTCGCCTTTCGCTGGAAGAAATCGACAAGATTTATTAGATTGACAGAATATCGGTATCTTATGCTGCAGTTGATGTCAAAATATGTTGACCGCAGAAAAGAGACTATAAGGATTTTAGCACATATGAGCGAGGTTGGGAAGGGGGCCGAGCCATGATATGTTTGCCTCCTACGGTTAGATTGTGCTAGAATGACGAACCTGCGATTCGGGACGCCCGAAACATCTTGAGGCGTGATCGCAAGGACTCGCGCCTCACTCACCTCTCCGTTCATTACACCGAGATGCTGCCAGTGGGGCAGCCTGAGCAGTCGGCGGGAGCACCCGGAGGGCATAGACGAAGAGTCCCTCAAAACGCTGCGTGCAAAATACGACAGAGCGGATCCTTAACTGGATAGGATTGTTCAGAATGACGTGCTGAGATACTTAAAGTCAGGGTAGCGCACGGAGTGCAAACCTACCTGCGGGGACAACTTCTAATGACACCACCTTCGCAACCAAAAACTGGTGCCTGCATCGTCGCCGGACATCTGTGCCTGGATGTCATACCGAGCCTTATCGGGTCCGGTGATTTTACGGCAAACTTTTTGCCGGGGCGCTTGCTGGAAGCGGGTCCGGCGGTAATGGCCACGGGCGGTACCGTCTCAAATACGGGCCTGGCTCTGCATAAGCTGGGCATCGCCACGCGATTAATGGGTAAAGTTGGCGATGATGTGTTTGGCCAGACCATTCTGAAGTTGATTAAAGCGGTTGACGAGCGTCTGGTTGAGCGGACGCACGTGGTGCCCGGCGAGTCCAGCTCCTACACCATCATCCTCAGCCCGCCTAATACCGACCGCATCTTTTTTCACTGCCCTGGGGCCAACGACACTTTCGCCGCCGCTGACATCGACTACTCGATCCTGCATGAGGCCGACCTGTTTCACTTTGGCTATCCCCAGTTGATGCGCCGCATGTATGAGGCTGAGGGTAGGGAATTGACCCAGATATTTCAGCGGGCCAAGGCAACCGGGATCACCACCTCTTTGGACTCGGCTATGCCCGATCCGAATGCTCCGTCCGGCCGGGCCAACTGGTCTACCATCTTTCGGAATACGCTGCCGTACGTTGACATTTTTACGCCCAGCATTGAAGAGATTTTATTGATGCTCCGGCCCGAGCTGTTTGGCCAATTGACGGCCAAGGCGAAGGCGACCGGAACGGAAGTGCTGGCGCACGTAACCGTCGCACTGCTCAGCGATGTGGCAGCCGAACTGCTTAGCATGGGGACTAATATTGTTCTGCTCAAGGCGAGCTATTTGGGCCTTTACTTGCGTACGGCTGATCTAACAGCCCTAGATAGGATGGGGCGGGCCCGGCCGGCCGGCCTGACAACATGGGCGAACCGCGAGCTGTGGTCTGCCAGCTTTCAAACCAGGGTAGTCGGTACGACCGGCGCAGGCGACTCGGCTGCGGCCGGTTTCTTGGCGGCCCTGCTGCGGGGGATGTCACCGGCTGAAGCCTTGACCATAGCCAATGCTGTCGGCGCCTGCAATGTCGAAGCTTCTGACGCGGTTAGCGGAGTCCGCTCTTGGGCAGAGACGCTAGCCCGGATCGAATCCGGCTGGTCACGCCGCACGCTGAAGGTGGATGACCCTGGCTGGCGTTTTGATGAAGTGCAGCAGGCCTGGCAGGGTCCGGGGAACAGCAGCGACTACGTTAATTCAAACCACACAAGTTGAGAGGAAAATAACAATGAATAACAAAATTGGATGGGGCATTTTATCGACGGCAAATATAAACAAGGCCTTGATCGAGCCGGTGCGCCAAGCAGCACGAAGTGAGCTGGTGGCGGTCGCCAGCCGAGACAAGGCCAGGGCTGAGGCTTACGCCAGGGAACAGGGTATTCCCAAAGCTCACGGCAGCTACGAGGCTCTCCTGGCCGATCCGGATGTAGATGTTATCTACAACCCCTTGCCGAATTCGCTTCACTGTGAGTGGACGGTCAAAGCGGCTGAGGCGGGCAAAAACGTGTTATGCGAAAAACCGCTGGTGACAACGCTGGTCGACTTTGAGCGGGTTGAGGCAGCGGCTAGGGCCAACAATGTTACTATTTTTGAGGCGTTTATGTATCTGCACCATCCCCAAACCCGCCAGATCACCGAGATGATCAAAGCGGGGAAATTGGGGACGCTGCAGCTAATCAACTGTTGGTTTGCCTTTTACCTGCCGGTCGAGGACAGCCAAAACATCCGTCTCAATCCTGATTTGGATGGTGGCTCGCTGTGGGACGTGGGAGTCTATCCGAACAGCCTGGCTGTTGTGTTGAATCAGGCCGGGCCGCCCGTGGAAGTATGGGCCCAGCAGATTAAAGGCGAAACCGGGGTGGATGTCTACATAATGGCTCAACTGAAATTTGCCAACGGCGTCACCGCCCAAATCTCTTCGGGCTTTCGCTCCCCCTTCCGCGAAGGAGCCCAGATTGTGGGTGACAAAGGCATGATCCAGATCAGTGAGCCCTGGAAGCCCTGGTTGGGCGGTAAGAAAACCACGTATCTTTATTCAACCGTCGACGATCGAGAGGAAACCGTCACCCCACCCGAGATAAACCCTTACCTGTGCGAAGTTCAGGCCATGGAAGCTTGCGTACTCGACGGGGCCGAGCCGGTGGTTCCGCTGAGTCTTAGCCGCGATTTTTTGCGCAGTATTCTGGCCATCTACGAGTCGGCCAATTCGGGGCGGCCTGTCAAGCTCTAAACAGTCTTTTGAGCATAACTTTGAATTTGGCAAGAAGGTTAGAGATCGGCGATTATCAGACCCTGATCTCTATTCTCTCATACCTCAATCTTTAAATAAAGGAAGTTCGTTCGAGTGCAGGCAACCGGCAAACTAAGCAGGCTCTGGGAAATCGATACCCTACGCGGCATTGCCATCGTCGAGATGGTTTTTTTCCATTTTATGTGGGACTTGAATTTCTTCAGGGTTTACCAAACCGATATCTTAGGTACGGCTTGGCAGTCGTTTGCCCGGAATATTGCGGCAACATTTATTTTTGTAATGGGAGTTTCCCTAACACTCAGCTATACCCGCTACCAGGAAAAAAATGAACCGGTTGCCCCGTTCAGCAAGTATTTTCGACGTGGAGCCCAGGTGTTTGGCCTGGGAATGCTGATTACCGTGGCAACTTACTTCTTTATCGGCCGCGGTTTCGTGGTTTTTGGGATTTTGCATCTCTTGGGGGCATCCATAATTTTGGCTTACCCCTTTTTGCCCTTAACCAGGTGGGTAAGCCTGGTGACCGGTCTTATTTTTATCGGCCTGGGCATCTATTTTGATCGTTTACTTGCCCCGTTTCCGTGGCTCATCTTTCTGGGGATAAAGCAGCGTGGATTCTATATGGTCGATTATTATCCGCTTTTCCCTTGGTTTGGTGTGGCTCTGCTGGGCATTTTTGCCGGCAAAACTCTCTACCCCCAGGGCCGGCCACGTTTTTCTCTGCCTGATTTTAGCCAGGCGAGTGTGGTCCGCGTCTTACGTTTTTTGGGCCAACACTCGCTGTTGATTTACATGGTTCACCAACCGATTTTGATCGCTGTGTTGATAGGCCTGGGATTGGCCACGCTGTGAGGATCTGTTCAGCCCGATCCGGCCGTCTGCTGCGAGGATGAACAGAACTTAGAGGATTTTTGCAAAAAAAATGGGATGGTTCGTCGGATAACCCCGAACCATCCCAAAAATTGTCGTCAAAGTTCTTCAGTGAAGCTTGTCTGGCCCCTAGTGACTCCACTTGGCGCGATACACTGCGCCCAGGCCTAACAGCACCAAGATGAGCATAGCACCCCAAAAGCGGCTGTCACCGATAAAGCCGGCATTTTCTCCAACCCCGGTCGTGGGGAGGCCCTTGTCGACTAGCCCCTCCTGGCCGGCCGTTGTGGTTGTTTTGTCTTCGCCAGGTTTGAAGGCGCCGGCTTCTGCACCTGCAGCCTCTTCGACCGTCGTTTCAACCTCAACAAGCCGCGGCACCAGCGTAGGGCCGACCAGGCTCACATCGTCGAGCGTAAAGTGGGCTTCACCAGGATCGGCCCACTTGTTCCAGGTGCGGATAAAAAGGGTAATCGTATCTGCCGTGGGGATAATTCTGGCGGAATGGTCCAAGAACTCCACGTTAGGCGAATTAAGTAGTTGTTCGTCCCAGGGCAGTTCAACCCAATCTTCCGCGGGGATCACTTGCCAGTTCCTGATAGCGCCTGCAGCAACGGCATACTGCATGCGGTAGCCAAAACTGCTCTGGTTAATATCTCCAAAGCCGGTACGAATCTGGCCGTGCAGCTCGAGGGTGTACGGTTCGTTGGGAATGACGTCCACCTGCTGGGAAATGCCGGTATAGCGATCGCCTAGTGATGCGCCCGAGGTGGTAATTCGCTGGGCTTTAGAGCCACGCCTAACATAGGGGCCGGGGCCTCCTTCGCCAGAATAAACAACGTTGATGAAATCGCTTTTGAAAGGAGTCCAGTTGAGTCCAACCCCACGTTCGTCAAAACCCGCTTCAAAACCGCCATTTTTTAGCACCTCTTCGACAGGACCTGGTTCGAAAACCGTAATTGTCGTGGTCTGGCTCACCGCTTTGGGCTTTGTAGCCACCGGCCTAACGGTCGGAGTCGCCGTTACCGTTGGGCTTGGTTCCTCAGTCGGCGTGGGTGTTGGCTCTTCTCGAATCACGCGCGTGGGTGTGGGCGTCGAATCGATTTCTGCCGCGCTTTCCTCCGTAGGTACGGCAGTCGGCGAGGGCGTGGTACCGGCAAGCTGGTCACCCCCCTCGCCGGTAAAGATATTATAGATGAGGGCACCGGTCAGACAGACCAAGGCCACTATAACGACGCCAATCAACAGATACCGCAGCCAATTTCGGCTTCTGGCGTCCTCTTCTTCTATTACCTCGTCGTTTTCGTCTTCGAAAGCAAAATCATCGTTTGAGTCAAGACCCATGCCCATCTCCTTACGTTTAGCTCGTGTCGACCTTAGGCCAGAATTAGCCTACCGCCAGAGCGGAACATAGATAACCTGACCAGGCGTCAGCGTCGCGTTCGACTCTAAGCTATTAATATGCGCCAGGTAGTCAGCATTTAGATTACACTGGTAGGCAATACTGTGAAGAGTATCGCCGTCTTGAACTTCGTAGGCATTAGGGCCTTTTTTGACCTCGGCCGAAGGAATGAATAGGCTCTCACGCACCCGGACGAAATGGTGCGGCGTAATGTTGTTGGCCCTGGCTAAATCAATAATCGGGACGCCATAAGCGTGCGAGAGGCCAAAGAGCGTATCGCCGCGCCGAACCCGGTAGCACCAACCGCTGGTGACCGGAGTGACGGCCGCAGGTTGGGCCTTCGGCGCCACCTGCGCGGTTTGCTCATCATCCTTAGCCACACCACTGTCGCCACTCGAGTCGGAGTTCTCGTCATTCGAGGCGGGTGGCGTTGGCCCGACAACGGTTACGTCTACGGTATCCTGTGCGGTGGCCTGGCAGTTGTCAGTTACCGTTAAGGTCGCTACAAAACTGCCTTCGCTGGTATAACCGTGGACCACCGTTTCGCCATCTTGCGGGGCGCTGGCGTCACCAAATTCCCATTCATATTTGACAATGGTTCCGTCAGGATCACTGGAGCCGGTACCATCGAAGGTGACTATTGCTTGACCTTTCCCCATCATGGCTGGGTTTGGCTGTCCGTCGACCTCGGCAGTAGGTGGCGTATTATTATCACAGTCGGCCGGCGGTACCGCCTCAGTCGGCCCTGGCGTTGAGGTTGGTCCGGGCACCGGCGTAACATCGCCGGGCTCAGTTGTCGCCGGAGGCTCTTCAGTGGTTCCCGGCACCGGTTCTTCGGTTTCGCCAGGA
>JBFGLD010000191.1:0-8254 GCA_041576335.1 Anaerolineae bacterium
CGAGTTGGCCGAGCAGCGTCTGCACTATATGGAACGTGCTTGGCACACTGGTGAAATACAAGTTTATGAGCATCAGTTTCAACGAAACGACCAGTTGCGCTTTGAAGAGGTCCGGGTTGTACCCAGTGGAGACAGCGAAGCGTTTGTTATTGTGCGTGATATTACCGAGCGCAGAGCGGCAGAGGCGGAACGTGAGCGGCTCTTGGCCGAGGTGCAACATGCCCATCGCCAATATGTTCGCCGCGAGTGGGAACAGTTTTTGGGCGAGGAACATCAAGGTAATTGGCATATCGAACATCAGCATTCCGAACCAGCGGAACTGCAGGATCGCACAGCTGAAGAGGGGATACCACTGGTCGCATCCATCGCCGTGCGCGGCCAGACTGTAGGGACGCTTTCGCTGCGGGATGCTGATCCTAACCGCCAATGGACGGACGAAGAGATGGCCCTGGTTGAAACGGTGTCGGAACAATTAGGTCTTACGATCGAAAATTTACGACTCTTTAGGAATACTCAAAAACAGGCTATCCGTGAACAGCTGGCGCGTCAAGTTACTGATAAAATGAGAGCTTCACCCGATATTGACTCGATCATCACAACCGGATTAAGCGAGTTAGCCAAGGCACTTGGTGTTTCTCGAACCTACATCAAATTTTCCTCAGCGCCGGCGCGAACTGAGATTACGCCTGATAAGATCAAGAACGTTCACGCAGGGAGTTAATCGTTATGAACAAGTCAGAGTTGGGTGGATGGACCGTCGGACAGAAATCAGTGGTTGGCTCAGGCGCTATTGTCTTGTTAATTGCTGCTGTTGCTGCTGTCGGCTTTCTGGCCACCACAAACCTGGGGCAGCGCTTTGAAATATTGACTCAAAACAGCGTAATCGAGATTGAAGCGCTTGGTGACATCGGCAGAAGCGCAGAGAAGCTCGCCGGTGAGGCTCGTGAATACGTGCTATTCGGTGATAGGGATAGTCTCGCGGAGCTTGACATAGCAGCAGCAGAACTGGACTTGGCGATTTCCACCTATGCCAACATACAGAACCGGTTTCATCGACAAGAAGTGGCAGCAGGACGGGATTACGCTAGCCGTTTGCGGCTTATATCTGCAGATTTCCAGGCAAAATCAAACACACTGACTGCAATGTCTGAGCGCGATGCGGAAAATGAAGAGGTTAAGCAGGCTGGAGAAGCATTGGAAGCTGCAGAGCAGTCGCTGCGAACTGCAATTGCCGCAGCCAGGCAGGCGACAGCCTTGGAGATGGCAGAAAATATCGAGCGGGTGGAAACCGAATTGAGTTGGGCTCAAATTTTGCTGCTCGTGCTTCCCTTTGGCGCGTTGGTAATCACGTTTCTGGTAACCTATTTCCTCAATCGTTCGATTTTGAGTCGTCTAGCCGGACTGGCTGAATTGGCTCGCCGTATCACGGCGGGTGATTTGAGCCAATCGGCCAAAGTAGAAACTAATGATGAAATTGGCCAGTTAGCCCAGGCCTTCAATGCTATGACAAATCGCCTGCGCGAAAACATTGGCAATTTGGAAGAGCGTGTGGCTGAACGAACACAGCAGCTTGAAGCAGTCGTCGGGGTGAGCCAACGACTGACCGGTATTTTGGATCTAAGCGATCTGCTGCGCCAAGTCGTCAATATTACCAAGGAAACCTTCGATTATTACCATACTCACATCTACCTGTTACAAAACGATACGCTGGTGATGGCTGAGGGGTACGGGCCGGCCGGCGCCGAAATGAAACGCCATGGCCATAGCATTCCGGTGGCTGCGCCAAAGAGCCTGGTGGCGCGGGCCGCCCGCGAAGGTAAAATAATTACCGTGGAAAATGTGCGAACTGATCCTACCTGGCTGCCAAACCCCCTGTTACCCGATACGCACGCGGAGATGGCCGTGCCGATCAAGTTGGACATTGAGGTTGTCGGCGTGCTGGACGTGCAAAGTGAAAAGATCGGTGGCTTAACCCAGCAAGATGAGACTACCTTGGAAACCTTGGCTAACCAAGTGGCTGCGGCTGTCCGCAGCGCTCGTCTGTTTAGCCAAACGCAGGAGGCTCTTAATGAGGCGTATCGGTTGCAGCAATTATATACGGGCCAAGCGTGGGAAAAGTTGGCTATTACCCGCCAAACCACTGATTACGAGTTTCACCAATCGACGCTTGCACCCTTAAAAGATAGGTCCACGCCGGAAGCCCTGGCCGCACTGCAGCAGAAACGAACTGTAAATTTAAGGATCCCCACCGTGGAGGGGCAGCAGGACACCTATGACGCCAACGGGGCCGCTCTAAATGAGCTTCACAGTGCTGTTGCAACGCCGTTAATGCTGCGCGGCCAAATGATTGGGGTCTTGGGCATTCAGCACAACGACCCGGAACGACAATGGACGAAAGATGAAATTGCCTTAATTGAGGCCGTTAGTGAACAAATGAGTCTAGCCCTCGAAAATGCTCGTCTGTTTGAAGAAACCGGTCGCAGAGCCGGTCGTGAAAAAATTATTGCCGATGTGACCCGAAAAATTTGGGCCTCCGGGGAATTAGAGCAGGTTATGCAAACGGCTGCTGAGCAGTTAGGCGCCAAGCTGGATGCTTCAAAAGTGGTGATTCGTTTGGGTACGGAAGATCAGTTACTTGCAGGGAGGCTTGGATGAAGCAGAACGTTCAGCAGTCTACCGTAAGCCCTGCCCCGACCCTTATGCATAGTGAGCACAGGGCCAACGAGGGTATATTCCGCTCGCATAGCTTGCGGCGACGACTCCTGTTTTTGTTTGCGATCGTTTTGCTAATTGCATTGGCGTTGATTAGCGTAGGGGTTGCATATTTTGTATTTCTTACCGAGCAGCAAGCCTGGCAAGGTCGGCAGCTGGAAACCGCGCGTAATGCCGGTAAAACGGTTGCAGCTTTCATTGAGCGAATAGAGGACTCCCTGACCCTGGTTACTGTTTTGGACCGTGACTATCTGGATTCAAACCCCCAAGTACTGAGCGATATACTCCAGCGAAACCCGGCTATTTTGGAGATAGTGCGGCTGGATGAAAACGGTCTCGTCTTTGCCAGCGCCTCGCAGGACAGGGCAGTCCTGGCCAACCTGTTTACAATTCAGCAATCGAATTGGTTTCTACAAGCTGCGGCCGGGAAGCTCTATCTGGGGGATATCCGTATCTCCACAAACAATGAACCTTACATGATTGTCGCAATTCCGGCCGCCGATGGCGTGGTGGCGGCTCGGCTGCGCATGATCGTGCTGTGGAATGTCGTAGCCGGTATCCGCTTTGGCGAAACCGGCAGCGCTTACCTGGTTTCCAGAGATGGTCAAATTTTGGCGCACCCCAACACCTTAGTGGTCTTGGAGAGAAATAATATTGCCGGGCGCCCGGAATTAACGGCTGCAACGCAGAGCCCTAATAGCGAATGGCACGGTACCTACATAAATTTTCAGGGTGCACGTGTTGTGGGTACAACCGCTTCAGTGCCGGACACAGACTGGATTGTAGTGGCCGAATTGCTACAATCCGAAGCCTTTGCGATCAGTCGTACTGCCTTGCTGCTACTTGGTGGCGGTGTATTGCTGTTTGGCGCGCTGCTGATGGCCGTCACGATTCGACTGTTCGGCCGACTGATCTTTAGACCGCTGGAATGGCTACAAATCGGAACAAAACGGATCGGCCAGGGTGATCTGGATTATCGGATTGACATTGCCCACCATGATGAGATTGGACAAGTGGCGGCAGCGTTCAATCAAATGGCTGCTGAACTGCAGGAATTATATGGCGGTTTGGAACAAAAGGTTTTCGACCGAACCGAACGCCTGGAAATTATTGCGGCCTTGGGTGAGCGTTTTAGTGCTATTCTCAACCTCGACCGACTTCTCGTCGACGTTGTTAATCAAGTCAAAGAAAGTTTTGGCTACTACCACGCTCATATTTACCTGCTTGATAAAGCGGGTGAAAAGTTGGCCGTAGCGGCAGGTACCGGCCCGGCAGGAGCAGAAATGAAAACTCGGGGCCACGCCATTCCCCTAGCTGCTGCTAAAAGCCTGGTGGCCCGGGCTGCCCGTACCGGCCAAGTTGTCAAGATAGACAATGTCCGGGAAGCAGTAGATTGGTTACCTAACCCACTTTTGCCTGACACCTATGCTGAGATGGCCGTGCCGATTATAGCTGAGGGACAGGTGGTCGGTGTGCTGGACGTACAAGATGAGGAAATCGCCGGCCTTGATGACGGGGACGTCAAATTATTACGGTCGCTGGCGAGCCAGATTGCAGTGGCTATTCGTAACGCTCGTCTGTTTCAGGAGGCGCGGGTCGCCACGAGCGAGGCAGAGTCACTCAACCGTCGTCTGACCCGTCAAACGTGGCGAGGAATCGGAGAAAATACATCCACGACCGGGTATGTATTTACGGACTCAGGCACAGTGCCCGATACATCCGAATGGTTGCCAACGATGCAAGAAGCGATCGATCGTAAACGTTTGATTCAAGCCATGACCGGCAACAATGGAGCGAACTCGACTGAAACCTCCTGCGTCGCGTTACCGCTGCTGCTGCGGGGTGAGCTGATCGGGGTGATTGGTATTGAGCGTCCAAGTGGACGACTTTGGTCTGAGGATGAACTCACCGCGATTCAAGCCGTTTCCGAACAGGTCTCCTTGGCTCTGGATGCGGCTCGCCTGGCTCATGAAACTGAGCGCACTGCCTGGCGTGACCGGGTCGTTAGCGAGTCAACAGCTAAAGTTTGGTCTTCTGCAGATATAGAGGAGGTTATGAAAGCGGCCGTAGCCCATTTGGGTGACAAACTTCGCGCCTCAGAAGTTGTCATCCGCCTGGGTACGGAAGAGGGTTTATTACCAAAAAATGACGAAAATAACGCATTAGCTGGAGATCATTAGATAATTTCTATTAAGGGGATAGTAAGATGAAACTGAATCAACGCCCTATATCTACCTGGTATATCCTGATCCTCCTCTTGGGTATTGGGGTCGTTATTGCCCTGGCCGGTTGTGGTTCAAATCAACCGGCTGCGGCGGCCGTACCGGCGTCGCCGGTCACGGTCCAATTAGCTTGGGTTCACAGCGTGGAGTACTCGGGGTTCTATTTTGCGGAAGAGAACGGATACTATGCGGAGGAAGGGCTGGCCGTAGAACTGGCTGAACTCGGTTCGGCCGGCCCGATTCAACGAGTCGTAGCCGGTGAAGCTCAATTCGGCATAACGAGCGGCGACACGTTGGTAACGGCCAGGGCTGAAGGGTCTCCAATCGTGGCCGTTGCTACTATTTATCAGCGTAGTCCTGTGGCCTTTATATCTCTGGCCGAGAAAAATATTTCCCGGCCGCAAGACTTAGTTGGGGCCAAGGTTCTTGTTCACTTTGATGGCACCACTGGACTTGTCTATAATGCCATGCTTTCTTCCGTAGGGATTGATCCCTCCCGGATCAACAGCGTACCGCGCACTAATTTTGGCAACGATCCCCTGCTCACCGGTCAGGTGGATGTCATGGATGCCTTTGTGACCAACCAACCGGTCCAGTTGGCCCTAGACGGGCACCAAATAAATGCTATCCTGGCCTCTGACTACGGCATTGACGTGTATGCTAACATCATTTTTACGAGCGAAGAGATAATTGCTCAAGATCCCGATATGGTGGAACGATTTCTTAGGGCCACGGTACGCGGCATGCAAAGTGCCGTGGATAACCCAGAGGTTGCTGCAGCCCTGGCCCTGCGCTATAACCCTGAGCTCAGCCTTGAGTCAGAGGTCGAGTCGATGCGTCGTTCCTTGCCGCTAATCGATCCGGCAGACAGTTTTCCTGGCCATATGACGGCCGAAAATTGGCAGACAACTTACCAAATTTTGCTAGACCAGGGTTTCATGAGTGGTCCGCTAGATGTGGAAGCCGGCTATACGTTGACATTTCTGGAGAAAATTTATGGCGACTAGCCGGGCACAATATTGCAGTCAATAACCGCTGTTTTGCTGGGCCGTAGAGCTCAGCCTGGTAATTCGGTTCTTGGGCTGGCATTCCTGAATGAGTAGAGGCAGTAAATGAGCGAAAATTTGAAACCGGTCGTTGGTCATGAAGAAACAGTGACTTCAACCCTACCTTTCTGGCGAAAGCTTCATTGGAATTTGATGCTGTCGTTTGTGCTGCTGGCAGTACTGCTGGTTGTTAGTGCCGTAACCATTACCCTCACCCGCGTTAGAACCCAGGCCGGAGAACAGGTTACCAGCCAGCTTGAATCGATTGCCGAGTTGAAACGTGACCAGATCGTTCGCTGGTTGGATGATAGCCGATCGACACTGGCGCTATTGTTGGCCGATCCGGCCCGGTATGACCAGTTGGCCGCTTTTGCTGCAGCCTCTTTACAGGAAAATGTGTCAACGATTGGTAATGAGCAAACGGTCTTGAATAAGCTGTTTTTCGGGTTAGTAAAGACCGAGCCTTTTTTCGAAGAATTGCTGTTATACAATGCCGGGGGCCACGTAGTGGCTGCCTCGGATCCCGCCTCAATCGGCAAGATTGTTACGCGCCAACCCTATTTTTCCAACAGCTTGGTTGACGGATACGTGCAAACACCCTACTACGAGGTGGATGCCCGGGGTGGTAAGTTGACAATGTTTGTGACTCAGCCTCTGATTGATAGGCAAACAGGTCGTACAGCCGGTGTTTTAGCGGGACGGTTAGACCTGGAGTTTTTGGGGCAAATTATGTCCGTGCGCACCGGCCTGGGTGACAGCGGTGAAACCTATTTGGTCAGCGTGCAAAATAACTATCTGTTGACCCCCAGCCGCTTTGAAGGCTATCCTCTTACCCGAGCCTACCGCAGCGAGGGCATTGATCGGGTTCTGCGCGGCGAAGATGGTTTTGGCCTGTACCAGGCTTATCGTGACCCGCTCGTATCTGTCTTTGGTGTCTACCGCTGGATACCAGAATTGAAAGCAGGTTTGATCGCCGAAGTTGACGAGGCAGAGGCCCTATTGTCGTTTACACAGGCGCGTAATTTTAGTTTGGTTTTAGTGGCCACCGCTGCCGTTGTCGCCGTTGCCTTGGGGCTTTATAACGCCCGTCGGGTTTCCAAACCGATCACCGCCTTGACCGAAACGGCGATCCGGATTACGGCCGGTGACCTGGAGCAGCGCGCCAGAATTACCCGTCGTAATGAGATCGGCCTGCTGGCACTGGCTTTCAATACAATGACCGAACGCCTTCGTATTTTGATTGATACGCTGGAAGACCGGGTTCGGGATCGTACCCAAGCTCTTGAAACCGCTGCCGAGGTCAGTCGTCAGATTACCACAATTTTGGACATCAATGAATTATTGCGATATCTCGTAAACCGGATCCAAACCGAGTTTGCCTTTTATCATACCCACATTTATTTGGTTGAGGCCACGAGTGGTGCTCTAATTATGGCCGAGGGGTCGGGAGAAGTAGGTCAAAAACTTAAAGCGCGAGGGCATCGCCTGGAGTCCGGTCAGGGCATTGTCGGCACGGTCGCCGCAGCCAAGGAGGCGCTTCTTAGCAATGACGTCGATAAGACTCCCAACTTTGTCCGCAATCCCTTACTGCCTGATACCAGGTCGGAATTGGCCGTACCGCTGCGTAAGGGCGGGCAGGTGTTAGGCGTGCTGGATATTCAAAGTGAACAAGCTGGCCGGTTTACTGCTCAAGATTTGTCGCTGATGCAGTCGATCGCCGACCAGGCTGCTGTCGCGCTCGATAACGCCCGGCTACTGGCCCAAACCCAGGCAGCACTGCAGCAGGTTGAGCAGTTGAACCGTCGCCTGACCCGCAAAGGCTGGGACGAATTTGTAGAGGAATTAGCCACATTTGGCTATCGTTTTAAGCGGAAAACCGGCACGGTCACGCCGGCCTCGGAAGCCTGGCTGCCGCCGATGAAGCAAGCGGCAGTGCAAAAACAATTGGTCAAGCACAGCTATCCCGACAACGGCGACGATGTTAAAACGGAGTTAGCTGTGCCGCTAATGTTACGCGGCGAAGTCATTGGGGTCTTGGGGGTTAAGCGTGATGAAACGCCAGAATGGTCCGATGAAGAAGTCTCGGCGGTTGAGGCGGTAGCCGGAGTGGGCCACCGCCGGCAGCAAGCAGGCGACGCAGGCGAGAGCCAATCCCTGGGTCAGCAACGTTTGCGGGTTGGTCATGCGACGCCTCCTTTTCCGGTATGTTGGTTTACCGTGCCCACTTTGCCCGTTGGAACTAAGGACCGGTCCGCAAAGCCTGCGCGGAAAGAG
>JBFGLD010000192.1:0-8230 GCA_041576335.1 Anaerolineae bacterium
AATGTTATTCCCCGAAGCATTGATCCCATGTTATCCAAGGGCACTAGGGTTCGGCACCGTCGTTGGCAGTCGCAGTCCGGAGGGACGCTGCACCTGGCAGCGCTATTGGGCCAATGCGGTCGATGTGCCCGGCCCGGCGACTGAGGCGCTGGGTAAAGTAGCCCGTCAAACTAAGACATATCTTGTTGTCGGCGTCATCGAGCGAGATACCGACTTTGGCGGCGGCACCCTCTACTGCACTATGCTTTATTTTGGGCCAACCGGAGAGTTGCTGGGCAAGCACCGTAAACTCAAACCTACCGCCGCCGAACGCTTGATCTGGGGTGAGGGGGATGGTAGCACCTTAACCGCCATCGACAAGGAGTACGGCACCATCGGCGGATTGATTTGCTGGGAGAATTATATGCCACTGGCTCGAATGGCGATGTACTCCAAGGGCGTCGACATCTATCTGGCTCCCACCGCCGATGCCCGCGATAGCTGGCAGGCGACGCTGCGCCACATTGCCTGTGAGGGGCGCTGCTTTGTCTTGGGCTGCAACCAGTTTGTCACCAAGTCGATGTATCCGACTGATTTGGAAGACATCGAAGATTTGGCCAACCAGCCGGAGATAATGTGTCGAGGCGGGAGCGCTATCATCTCGCCGTTGGGGGATGTGCTGGCCGGGCCGCTCTATGATGAAGAAGGCATTCTGTATGCTGATCTCGATTTGGCGGAGGTGGCGCGAAGCAAGTTCGATTTTGATGTGGTTGGTCACTACGCTCGACCGGATGTGTTTCAGTTGATTGTCAATGAGAAGCCAATGCTGCCGGTGGCTGATTCTTGCGGACAAAACAAACAAAGGGTGTAAAATGGGGCGGGTATTGTTCGAATTTGTGGGTTCTAATTGAGCGAAAGATTGTCAAAGGTAGGTAATGTTGAGACCAACAAACATTCCTTAATTCTCGTTACCTCATTCACCCCATCGCCGACCATTGCCACAGTTTTGCGCAACGTCATCTGGTTGACCGCACTGACCGCCGTAACTTTAGCATTTTCGGATTGGTTACAATATGCTTGAACGTTGTTTGTCTAATGCTTTACCTTTCAAAATTTGTTTCCACCCTATCCTATGATCTCAAAGTGTAGGGTGGCTAGAAGTTGAGCCACTCCTGCAAGGTCGGACTGTAGAGCAATACGGACATCGAGAGTAGCATACACACCCAAAAACGGTTGCGGAACATTAACTCGTGGCCAGAGTGGTCTACGTGCGCCCTGTGGCCGGAACTGTGGCTGGTATGGTTTGTATGAGCACCATGGGCGGAGCCGTGACTGGCCTGATGTTGGCTATGTTGTGGATTAATGCCTATAGTCTTCATAAGTAAATTTCACCTCATTATCTAATAGAAAATCTATTTCATTCTATAACCTATTATAGAAATTCCGACGGCGTAAAACTACGGTGAAAATTACAGGTGGGGCGATAGGTGATTCCACCTATTTCATTTGTCTGGCCCGTCTTAAAGGGTATTCTTTTAAGGCAGGACAAATATTATGGCAATGGCACACGTTGACCATCACCAGCCCTCGTCGCTCGGAGTCGTGCCGGGCCAGTTTCATAGTCTCTGGGTTGAGTGACAAAGATGTTCCTTGTTTCAAATGGTTACATCTAAGCTATGCAAGCCGGTTGCTCCGCTGGGTCGATTGGGGCGTTTCTCCTCAATTTGAGGTGTGCCATCCCCCTCGGCACAGCGAACCTCAAATGTGTGTTCGCCTTCTGCAAAGGGCCAATCATAACGCCAGATCACCCAGGTTGTTTCCGAAAGAGGCGAGCGCAGCGTAGCTTCTTGCCAAGGCCCGCCGTCAACGCTGACCTCGACCTTTGAGATGCCGCGTGTCCCGGAAAAGGCAATCCCGCCAACGGGCACAAGCTTTTGGTCACCATTTTCGGTGACCGCGTTGACAGCAACCGTATCAATGACAGATGTCGTTTTCACCTGAGCGACCTCATCCCAGTTACGCTCAACCCAATAGCCCTCTTTGTACTCATCAGTCACTTCAATACCGGTGATCCATCGGGGTTGTTTCATACCGTAGCGATCCGGGATCCAGATACGTAGAGGATAACCGTGCTCAATGGATAGATCATGACCATCCCAGGCATAGCAAAGCATCATTCGCTCATCGGCCGCAATCAGTTCCAGATCAACGGTTTCGTAAAAGCCGTCGCCTGAAGTGATGTGGAGGTAACGAGCCTCTGGCTGCACCTGCACATCGGCCAGGATGTCTTGCAAGCTAACCCCGGTCCACTGGGTTGTACCAATCAAGCTAGTGCCGATGCGGCCGGAGATGCAGGAGAGGGTGACGTACTGGTCACGCGACTGGTAGTTGTTTTTGAGATCAGCCAGAGTCAGCATTAGCGTATTGTTAACCAGGCCGGTGATAGGCAGCACCCAGGTTGATCCATCAATGACGGTCGGTTCCGTGCGAATGAATACTTTGTAATGATCCTTGATCGGCGTATATTCCGGGCGAGTGCCGGGGGCAGGCATCACCGGATCGTTCGAGTTGGGGAAGGGCAGTTCTTCGCTCGTTTCGGTTTGATGGGCCATAGAGTCTTCAAGCGCTTGCTCCAGCCGGCGTTGCTTGCTCTGGGCCACCACGGCCCCCACGCCGGCTCCAACCACCGTGATTACAGCCGAGGCCGCACCCAAACGGATCAAGAATTGTCGGCGACTAAGCCTTTCTACATCTCCAGTTTTATCCGACTCGACAGACGTTTCGGTCTCTTTTGGTATGAGACGACGGTAGGCCCAACTTAAAGCTAGCCCCCAGGCCAGAAACAGAAGCGCCAGCCACCCAATTTGCAGGAGCGGCGACACGGTAGATTGCCCGATGGCAATACTGATGGCAATAAACGGCAGGCCAAACAGAGCGCCCATCACAATGCCCGCAATGGAGTCAGATTTGATATTTCGCAGGCTCATAACAGCAAAGAAAATAATGCCGGCAATGGTGCCGCCTACAAAAAACTGCAGGACGGCCATAACCTGTTCCGCACTTTTAGCGGTGTTAGCCACACTCACCCCCAGCCCCAGCATGGTGTCAATCATCAGGTCAATGCCAAAGGTGATCAGGGGGCCGGGCAGTATCCGCGTCAACCAGTCAAATAAATCAAAGGGGACAAAAGGCAAGCCGGCCAATTGATCGGCCAGATACATCACGCTTATCAGCGACGTGGTTAATAACGCCCCAACCAAAGCACCGGTTCCGAGATTTAGCTTTTTCATCATCTATTCCTCCCGTAATAACAATTTATCTTAATTATAGTTTAAAGCTGACCTTTTATCTACGCCTAAGCACCAAAATAACTCAAATGAGTTAATAAAAATGGCCCATTTAGGTCTGTTTCCTCTCCCTAAGGTGTGAAAGGCTTTTGCCACCAAACTTTCTTTATAGCAAGTTTCCCTCGTCGTCAGGTCAAAGACAACTTAACCATCTGTTAATAAAGCCCATTCACCTACTTTGGTTTTTCTGCGGAGATGCGTGGATGGTGCCGATCGTGGCATCAAATGAATATAAACGAGCTATGCATCGTTCGGCAGCGCCGCCCCCTCCGGTCGCCTAGGTCTCTTTGGAAACTTACAACGAACGCTTAGGTGAGGTATTCCCAAAAAAAGGGGCGACACACACACTTTTTCTAACCCCACAACAGAATCAAACGAAAAAACAATGAATGGACTACATTTCACGTCTAAATCACGGCCTCATATCCCTTCAAAACACGTAAAACTGCTAACAGTGTCTCAATCGTAACCTGGTGCTGTTTCCGTATTGGTGACATTGATCCCATGTTATCCAAGGTCACTTTCGTTCGGCACCGTGGTCGGCAGTCGCAGCCCCGAGGGGCGCTGCACCTGGCAACGCTATTGGGCCAATGCGGTTGAGGTCCCCAGCCCGGCGACTGAGGCGCTGGGTAAAGTAGCTCGCCAGACCGGCACCTATTTAGTCGTCGGCGTCATCGAGCGAGATACTCAGTTTGGGGGTGGCACCCTCTACTGCACCCTCCTCTACTTTGGCCCAACCGGAGAGTTGCTAGGTAAGCATCGCAAACTCAAACCCACCGCTGCCGAACGCCTGATCTGGGGTGAGGGCGACGGCAGTACCCTGACCGCCATCGACACCGAGTACGGCACCCTCGGCGGTCTAATCTGTTGGGAGAACTACATGCCGCTGGCCCGGATGGCGATGTACAGTAAAGGGGTTAGCATCTATCTCGCACCGACCGCTGATGCCCGTGATAGCTGTATATCGCGGCCCAAAAAACTCGGTCGTTGAAATACGCTTTGGTGTCACATTCCAACTTAAATATGGCTAAATCAGCCGCGATATACTCAAGCAGTTGGGCGCTGGACCATTCGAGCACAGCGGAGGTACTGGCGCCCAACTGCACTGACAAGCCACCCTGCGCCACATTGCCTGCGAGGGTCGCTGCTTTGTATTGGGTTGCAACCAGTTCGTGACCAAATGGATATATCAATCCGATATTGAAACGAATGACACTCATCCAACCGCTGAAGTTGTTCAAATCACGCTGTTACGTCAGGCTGGTCAAGTTCGCCGGTCCCGTTTGATGCTATCAATTACCCAAAGTACGCTTAATCTTTCTCGTCTGGGCATACGGCAACAGTATTCACATCTTTCACCACTCGAGCAAAATCTAAAGTTTGTGGAGTTTGTTTATGGCCTCGATCTGGCTACTCAGTTGAAGAAATACCTGCAATTGAGCCAGCTATGAGCAGTTCAGATATCATTCAAGCCATTCGGCCGTTAATCCAGTTGCTTGAGCACCATGCCGTTCGTTATTACATAGGTGACTCAGTTGCGAGTTCGGCCCATGGCTTGCCGCGCACAACGATCGACGTTGATATTGTCTTGCATAAACTGCATTGGTTCAGATTGGGTGGTCAACAGTCTGAGCGTCAATGGGCGGATGTAATCGGTGTTCTGAAAGGTCAAATGTAAGCAGTATTTAAAGGGGGGTGTAATAGGCCCGTTTCTGCCTCCCAAAGACAACCTCAATTACAAGGCTTTGCCTTCAGTGGCTTAACCCCGTGTCCACTTAATCGGGGCTGGTCATTTTTTACCAGCAATCAAAGTCCAACATAAAATCATAAACATCACAGAAAATCTCAAGTAAACTCGTGGGGACGCCTACCTTTGACGTAAAATCCGGTTTTGTTACCGGTATTTTACCATCAAATTCAAGGTGTCACTTTTTTTGCCCGAATACTCAATCTCAGGTTAAGAGAACCGAAAGATATATAATTTACTGGTTTGCCACCAGCACAACGATGGTTATAATGTGACCCATTCTTGGCAAAGGCTGTGTTGATTTCAGGAATCCCCCTAAGAATTCCTACGACCAACATATCCAACAAAATGCGAACGGTTCGGTTTGGCCTAAAAGCTCCGGAAGGTTAGGAAAGCAGCTAGATCAGTATGCTGCGGTCAGGTAAGGGTTAGTTCGCTATCTTCCGAAATATATGGCCCTTTGGAAGCCGATACGCACAAATTACTATACAAATTCACCATCGATTTGTTTGAACTGATGAGCATAGTCATCTGATGAGCATAGTCATCTAATGAAGGAGGTTGTTATGCGCGTCAGGACCACCCCCATTCTAAAAATAGCTCAATATTTGCTCAACAATTTTCTACTCGTGCTGATTGGGAAAAGCATCGCGCCAACGCTCAATTTAATAATGCTTTTGCCCAACTGGGTGCAACTTACAACGGAGGAACCCCCATGCTATCGACCATTGAAAAAGTGCTTATTCTAAAAACCGTTAACCTCTTTAGCGGCACGCCCGATGAAATTTTGGCCGAGGTAGCCACACTACTGGAGGAGATCGATATATTGGCTGGGGACACCGTTTTTGCAAAGGGTGATGAGGGCGATTGTATGTACATTATCGTTGGCGGTAAGGTAAAAGCTCATGACAGCGATCACATTTTTAACATCCTGCGAGATGGCGACGTCTTTGGCGAGATGGCCGTGCTGGACCCCGAACCTCGCGTGGCCTCCATCACGGCTCTTGAAGATACCCACCTGCTACGACTGGACCAAGAACCGTTTTATGAACTTATGGAAGACCGCATTGAGGTAGCACGAGGGGTTATTCACGTGCTTTCCGGCCATTTACGCAACCGGGTGCGTGATGTAACCGAGTTGAAGGCCCGGGTTAACCAATTGGAAGGCCAGGCTGACACAGCGGGTAATTCTGTATGAGCAGACGTCTGTTGGTTCTGGTTGGCATCCAGTCCGGTGAAGACCGGCTGGTTGGCCTGATGTTTGTGCACTATCTGCTGCTGGGGGTGGCCTATCACTTTACCCTGACCACGGCCTTTGCTATTTTTCTGGCCAACTTTGATGCCCGCAATTTGCCCTATACCTACATCATCAATGCCATTACTATTACCCTGCTGGTATCCGGTTATCTTAAACTGGGCCGGCGTTTTTCTTTATCGGCTATGCTTGTGGTTAATATTAGCTTTCTGTTGGGGCTAACGGTGTTGTTTGGGCTGGGCGTACCCACCGGAGCCGTTTGGCTGCTGTTTTTACTGCCCACCCTGTTTGAGGTAACCGTGCAGTTGGGCAACCTTGAATTCTGGACTCTGGCCAGCCGTCTGTTTGACCTGCGTCAGAGCAAGCGCTTGTTTGGCCTGATAGGATCGGGTAATTGGTTGGCAGTGATTGTGAGCGGGTTATTAACGCCGCTACTGGTGGCGTTGGTGGGCACCGCCAATCTGTTGTGGATTAGCGTGGCTGGCTTACTGGCCACGCTAGCCGTGCTCATAGTGACTACCCGCATCTACGCGCCCAAACTTGCCCCGGCCAAAAGCGAAACCGTTACCGTTAAACAAACTGAAAAATCGACCAATTTATTGAAAAGCCGTTACGCGCTGCTGATTTTTGCCGCGGTTAGCCTGTTCTGGATAATATTCTACTTTGTGGATAATATCTTTTTTGTCCGCACCGCCGAGCGATTTACTGGGGAAGCTGAATTGGCCAGCTTTCTGGGAATCTTTTTCGCGGTGTTTGGGGTGGTCGCTCTGCTAGTAAGCGTGGTCTTTACCGGGCCGGTCATTGGCCGGTTTGGGGTGCGATTAGGTGCGCGCATTTTGCCGGTAACGCTGCTAATTGGCACGTTGTTAATGGTAGCCTTTGGCGTGGTGCCAGATTTCTTCTTGCTTCTCTTTTGGATTACCGCCGCCACCAAACTAATGGATACGGCCGTGGGCTTTACCCTGGACCGAACCGTGTTGAATATTCTGTATCAGCCACTGCCCGTCTCGCAACGGGTTCGGGTAAAAACCACCGCCGAGGGGATTTTTCTACCTCTGGCCATTGGTTTATCCGGCGTGGCACTCCTCTTTTTCAACCAGGTTTTGAGCTTTAACGCCACCCAATTAACTTACGTGCTGTTACTGTTGGTGATGGGTTGGGTTATAGTAGCCATCTTAATTGGCCACGAGTATCCGGTTATTTTACTACAAGCATTAAAACGGCGTCGGATTAGCGGCCTGGAATTACCGCTTGAGGATGCTTCAAGCCAAGCGGTGCTTTATCAAGCCCTGCAAAATCCCCATCCGCAGGTGGCGCTTTATGCGCTTAATCAGCTTGCCTACGCAGGTTCCAAAGAATGTGAGCAAGTTGTGCCAATGGTACTCAAGCATCCTGCCCCCGAGGTTCGCCGTGAAATGTTGCACTGGGTAGAACAATTAGGATTGACGTCCCAGATAGAGGTAGTTAGGGATCAACTGTCGAAGGAAACTTCGGTAGAGATACAGGCAGCGGCGCTGAAAACGCTGGCCGGTTTGGGCCAAGGCGCTGCTGTAGAGGAAATTTATCCATATTTAGACAGTTCTGAACCGGCGTTAAAATCGGCAGCGATTGTAGGACTGCTAAAGCAAGGCAGTATAGAAGTAACTATGGTTGCCGAAGGTAAACTGCTGCAATTGGCCGTATCGTCCAACCCGACAGAACGGATTATGGCGGCCAGAATTATTGGCCTGGTAAAGGCTCGCAATCTGACTCAACTGCTGGATAATCTCTTGCAAGATAACGATACCAAGGTTTGCCGCGCGGCGTTGGCCGTGGCCGGACAGACGGGTTACAATCAGTTGTGGCCGCAGGTAATTAATCATTTGTCTGCTCGCAATACCCGCGGCATGGCTACTACGGCTC
>JBFGLD010000193.1:0-8183 GCA_041576335.1 Anaerolineae bacterium
TCCATTGCCACTCGACCTGGAGTGATGGAGCCCAGAGCATCGAAGAGATGGCTCAGGCGGCGCTGGCCCGTGGCTATGACTATTTGGCGATTACGGATCACTCGCAAAGTCTGGGCGTGACCAACGGCTTGACGGTAGAACGACTCCGCCGGCAGCGGCAGGAAATTAGCGAGGTGCAGGCTCGTCTCTCGGGCATTCGCCTCATGCAAGGGACGGAGATGGAGGTCAAGGCAGACGGTTCGCTTGATTATCCCGACGAGGTGCTGGCCGAGTTAGATTTTGTGGTGGCTTCGATCCATACAGGACTGCGGCAAGACCGGGAGACCTTAACCCGGCGGGCTTTGGCAGCAATTAGAAATCCCTACGTCAAATTGCTGGGCCATCCAACGGGACGCCTGCTGCCCCGACGGGAAGCGGGTGATTTTGATATGGAGACAATTTTCCGGGCCGCGGCTGAAACCGGCACACTTCTGGAAATAAATGCAGCACCGGAACGGCTCGACTTGGGTGCCGAGCACATCCGCCGGGCGATCAAATGGGGGGTCAAGCTCATAATTAATTGTGATGCCCACCACGCTGACGACTTTAACCATTTACATTATGGCGTTACCACGGCTTGTCGAGGCTGGGCAACGGTCACGGACATTGCCAATACGCTGCTTTTCGATGATTTTTTGGCCCTGGTAAAGAACTATCCGTAAAAGTAGATTCGTCGTAGGTAACCCGAAAAAAGAACTTACCGGCAACTTCTTACAAACTTTCCAAGTATCCCACAGCCTTTCCCTCTTCGGAATTCATTACGACACGTAAGTATTTTCCGTGACTAACTTGGGGAACATCAATTACTTTAATATAGTCGACCAGGACACTGTCTTGAGGAAGTAAACTCGCCAATTTATTTGGTGCTTTTTCGATAAATTCCCGCTGAAAAATTTCGTTGGGGTTATCGGGATAAAGCGAGAGCGGGTAAATGTTGCTTTCAACCAGATCTTGGAAGAAGTGGGTGCCGTAGGAAACTTCGGGAACTACGCCATTGCGAGCCACCGCAATTTCGATGAGCATGCGAGAGTTATAGATGTCGGCATAGCTTACTTTAACGCCCAAATCGATGTTAGAACTTCCCCAGCGACCTGGCCCCATCAAAATAAAGATTTCCTTTTCGAGTCGTTTGTTTAGGCGGCCAACGACCCGAGCAATCTCCATTTGGACGGCGCTGCTGGGGACCTGACCATAGCGGATCGGATCAACATAGACGACATATCTGATCTTGTCGACGACGCCCTGCGGCACCAAGCGGCTGGCCGTAAAAAGCTGATCGTCTTTGGCGATATTCTTTGGCAGCTCGATGCCAGCCTGCCACTCCCGGTTACTCAAGGGGCGGCATTGCAGAATATAAAGCTTGAAGCTAGGCTTGGGATAACCGGGGATAAGTTGGACTGTGAATTCGATATCTACGGGACGCTCGTAGTGGCGCTCCAGCTTTTTGAGGATAAGTTTCATTACTTTGACGAAATCGGTGTTCTTGAGCAGGTTGTCGAAGGTAAGCACGAATTTTTCCGGAGGAATGGCTTTGCCCAACGAGAATATCGGTTTGACAAAATCACCCTCGTCGACTGAGGCAACATATTGAATTCCCGGCAAGTCGCTGGATAACACGTCGGCAACAGGAATTGATTTGATGCTGTTTTCCTGCAGATCAATCACATCAATTATTCGTTGCGAATATTTGATAATGTCGGCAGTGCCGCTAATCGGGCGTAACTGGGGATGGCTTAAGCCTATCATACGGGGATAATCCCGGTCTACCCGGTCAACGGCCCGCGTGCCCAACCCCACCACAATTCGCAAGAAACCATCCTCAGGCCGAAGTTTCCTGTTCCAAAGAAAAGGATTGCGGCTAAATCCGACGCCGGCGATAAGGGGAAAGAAATATTCGCCATGTTGTTCTCCCTGCACTTTTTGAATCAGGATAGCCATGCGCTCATCATAATCATCCAAACCCTGGATTTGCCGATAGAATAGGGCATCGGGCTTGAGAACGCTGGCGTAGACACGGATAATGGTCTCCAAAAGGGCTGACAGCTTGTCTTCGAGGGTGCCCTGGTTGGGCAGGAAAAAGCTGTCGTATTTACCGGCAAAGGCACTACCAAAATTATCCTCCAAAAGACTGGACGAGCGTACGATGATGGGGGCATCACCGATTTTTATCAACAGGCCACGCAGTTGGTCCGTTACGTCATCCGGAAAACGTCCGGCTAAGTAGGCTTCACAGATAGCTGGATACTCCCGTTCAATTTCTTCGCGGGTGCGATATTTTTGACTGGCAAATTCCTCGAAATTGTTTATGGCCTTAAAGTCGTAGTAAACATCGCTGCCAATAAAATAAGTTTCGGGGATAGAAATATAGGGGGTCAGATCGAACGTATACTCCGGATCAGGCCGGATAAGGATGTTATAGGCCAAAACCATACCGGCCGATTTGCCCCCAATTTTGCCCCGCCCAATCCGCTTGGTTTTGATATCTTTTAAATCATAAATATTAATAAATTTGCGCGCGATACGAGTGAAAGCCAGTTGGTCACTGACCAGACCCTTGAGCAAAACTACCACGATTTCCAGCAAATGGTGTTTGACATTTTCATACAGTTCCGGCGGGTATTTGGCATATCTTTCCGCCTCGGCAAAGAGCATATCCCATGGCGCCAATTCCGGGTTAAAGGTGAGGACCACGTTCTTATTTTTGCCGGTGCTGTTTGCCTCAACGGCGGCCTGGACAATTTCTTCGAAGCGATAATAGGGTAGATTGTAGGCAAAATAGAAATCCGTCAAATAATCTCGAATCCGTGATAGGCGCTTTTGCCAGAACTCCTCCGCTTCCTGAGTCATCGGGTCGGTCAGTCCCTCCAACTGCTGCGAGGCTATCGCCTTTTTTTCGACCTCTTCTTCCAGCATAGTGGGTGAAATAATACCTCGCACAAACAGCTCTTGACGCATTGCGGCCCGAATCTTATTGGCTAAAATGGGGTAATTGCTCAAGGTTAGGGTGAGCTTTAATATTTTTGAGTCAGGTATCGATGATCCCGGCATTTACTATTCCTCTTTTTTCTGTCTTTCCGGTAATCATAGGTGAGATTGCCTTGTGTGTCAATGCCAGTTATTTGGAAATAAAAAAACCCGGCGTCCCCGGGCTTTTGATCGGCAATAATTTCAGCTCGTCTACAAAGTTGGCGACTTTACTCGCTACTTTCCTTTTTTTCTTTCACCTTATTTTCTGACGTTGAGTCCGCCTTGCCTTCAGTAGTTTTGCTTACCGTGTTAGTATCACTGGCCCCGTTTTTGCTGGACTTGCTGTCATTAACATAAAAGCCACTGCCTTTAAATACAATTGCCGGTGCAGCAATTAATCGACGAGTCTGGGTGTGACCTTGAGGGCAGTCAGCTCCAGCGTCATCGTTAAAGCTCTGGCGCTTTTCAAAGATAGTGTTGCAGGTTAAGCATTCATATTCGTAAATAGGCATGGCCGGATAACTCCTTCAGGATAAATCGTTGCGTTTACAATCTGAAATTGTACCGTAATATTATTAGAATCTTATAAGAATCTTGTTTACTTATTCAGACAGTTTTCAAGCAGCTGCTTTGCTTTTTGGACAACGTCGGCCATCACCTCTTCCAGATGGCCGGTAACCGTCGCGCCTGCCGCCGATGGGTGTCCCCCACCCTCATACTCAGTGGCAATTTGATTTATCGTGCAGCTGCCATCACTCCGAAGACTAATTTTTACTTTGTTTTTGGAGCTTTGCAGGCAAAAAATAACAACGCGAACTCCCCCAATTTCTTGCCCCAGGCTGGCAAAGCCATCTAACTCGGAAACCTTAACTCCATAGGCTTTAAGCGTATCTTGGTCCAACCCGTAGTAGGCAATTTGGCCGTTGGTCTCTGTTTTGATCGAGTCCATGACGTGCCCTTTGAGACGGACCCGATTGAGAGAGTATTGTTCGTAGATTTGGTTATATACGTATAGCGGGTCAGCTCCGGCGGTCAACAGTGCTGCAGCGACGCGGTGGGTTCTGGGCGTAGTTTTAGGAAACCGAAAACTTCCACTATCGGTAATGATTGCCGCATACATGGCCTCCGCCATTTTCACCGATAGTGATCCATTCACAGTTAAAATGAAATCGTAAACTAACTCGGCCGTGGCAGCTGCATCGAGGTCAATAATGGCAATATCGACAAAGTCGGTCGAGTCTGGGTGATGATCAATGCAAAGCTTGATGGCCTCGGTCTGCGACAATGCCCGACCGACCCGGCCCATCCGCTGCCAGTCCCCCGACGCATCCAGTACGACGATGACCTCGGCTGCTTGAATTAACTCGGCATGTTTGACCAGCGAGTATTTCTTGACCATTCGTTGGGGATCGAGAAAACGGTAGGGAGCTGGAACGGAATCACTATTGAGAATCGTGACCTGTTTGCCCTGGTCGCATAAATACTCGGCCAAGGCTAACTCCGACCCCAAAGCATCACAATCCGGGTTAACGTGGGAAGTGATAATAAATCTTTGATTATTTTGAATAATTGGGATAATTTCTTGCCACAAAGTGCTCGAATTTTGTCCTAAGGTCTTAAATTTGGCAATCTGAAGTGCACATTTTACCATCAAATCGTCGGTCACGCCAAAGCCACCTCAATTTGTCCCGCCCAAGCCAGTAAATTCTCATCTTGCTGCCAACCGGCAACCAATTGCAGCCCTAACGGCAGGCCGTTATCCGCCTCTCCGGCCGGCAGATTAATAGCCGGTAGTCCGGCGTGTGTCCACGGCAGGTTCATAACCGGGTCGCCGGTACTGTCCAGCGTAGCGGGCGCGGGCCCGGGTGCGGCGGGAGCAATCCAGACGGAAATCCCTTCTTCGGCCATCAACGTTGTTAGCTCCGTTCGTAGCTTTGTCCGTCCGGCACGATAGGTTTCAATTTGAGCCGGGGATATGCCCTGCCCCCGTTCAATCAATTCGGTCGTTTTGGAGTGGTACAATCCAGACAAGTCGCCAAACCACGATTTGTGAACCAAGGCCGCTTCGGCCGCCACCAGAGCAGTGTGACGCGCATTAATTTCCTCGAAATCGAGCATAGCTTCGACTGGACGAACCTCGAAGCCACCCACTACCAGCCGGTCCTGAATGGTCCGAAAATGGCTCAATCCGGCCTGACCGGCGTGCTGTAAATAAGGCCCTTCGGGCACGCCCAGAATAGGGCGCTCCATGGAGTCTCCGACATGGTGCCAATCTTGGCACAATAGTGAGGCCACCAGGCTGGCGCCGGCCACATCTTGCGTAAAAAAGCCAACATGGTCCAGTGAAGGGGACAGTGGAATGATGCCCTCGACCGAAATACGTCCGTAACTAGGCTTAAAGCCGACCACGCCGCAAAAAGCAGCCGGCCGGATGATCGATCCGATAGTTTGCGTGCCCAAAGCCAGCGGGCACAAACTCGCCCCGACCGCTGCGGCCGAACCACTGCTCGACCCGCCAGGGGTGTGGGCCGGATTGTGGGGGTTACGCGTCGGGCCCGGCGCAAAGTAAGCGAATTCGGTCGTAACTGCCTTGCCCATAATTAATGCTCCAGCCTGCTTCAGCCGCGTAACGCATTCAGCCTCCGTCCCGGCCAACAGATCGGGTGGAACCCGGCTGCCGGCTCGCGTGGGAAAACCCTCCACGTGAAAGATGTCCTTTACCCCGATCGGTACGCCGTACAAAGGCGGGCGTAGTTCTGGTTTGGGATAGCGAGCATGCACGGCGGCTGCATCTCGGCGGAGCCGTTCAAATCGTCCCGGCTCGGGTAAAAAGGCTTGAATCCGGGCCTCACCGGCCATAAACTGAGTCTCTAATTGCTCGAGATAGGATTGAAGGTCCAACTGCCCGGTACGCAGGGCCACGGCCAAGGGGCTCAAGTGAGTCTGAAAACTGGCTGTCATCATGCTCCTCCTGATTTCAGGAATTATTAGCGCATGCCCGGCAGTATTTAACTGTGTTTGCCAGAACGTGGAGAACCATTGGCGCACAGGACCATTATACACCATTTCTAAAATATGGCAGAAAGGCGCAAGGTTTCGCAACCATTGACGGACAGCCCCTTAGGCGAGGTCGTACCGCCGGAAACCCCGCACCTAGTCAGAGTACGCCAGGGTCGGTAGTTCGACGATATCTAATATTGAAGTTCTACTCAACGGCTGCCAACTCCGTAATTAGCCTGGCCACATCCTTTGAATTCATAATCAATGGATGCGTGGCCCGGGCTAGAATAACTTGATACCCCTCGCCCAATTCTGTCTCTGCTGCTGCCAAGATCCCGTCGTTGATAGCATCCCCAAAAGGAGAGATCAACTTTGGCCAGCCTCGCCCGCCGGCAATAATGGTGGTGGGAACCGTAGGGCGCGGCAGTTTTTCGTAAAAGGCGTCGTCGGCTAACCTCCGACCGCAATCCTGGGTAAGCCAGCGATAAACCGGGTTGCGTCGTGCCTTTTTAGCTATCATAGGTGGCTGGTTGGGCGGTGCCAGCATGATCAGATGCCGCGGTGGGTTGTCCTTCAATTGCGGTAAGCTGGCCCGGGCGATAATCGCCCCCAACGAGTGGCCGACAATAGCATACGGCTCCGGATTAATTTCGTCACGGACTTTTTGGACGAAGCGCCGGGTAATGTCCTCAAACGTTTGCAAAAAAGCAAAATAGCCAAAGTATCGAACGTTGTAACCCTGGCGGCTCAAACGCCAGCCCAACAGCCCCATGGATAACAGCGTCCGGCTCTGCCCATGAATCAACACGATATTCATTTTTGGTAAGCTTTCCTTAATCATTAACCGGTATTATACCCAATAGATTATATACCGAATCTGGATGCTGCAAAAAATGAATTTATGGCGTCGTCGCGTGCCTGGCGGCGGGTAATACCGGTTAAGGCTACGTCATTGATTTTAGTCGGGGTAGGATTTTGAACAAAAAGGCGTGTTGGCCGATGAAAAAAAGTTTGTTATTGTCCGTCTTCTTTATGCTCAGCGGCTGCACCGGCGCGGTTACCGTACCACCTGCGGCTTCGCCGCCGGGCACGGTCGAAGCAAGTCCGGCCAAGCCCGCGGCTCCAACCAAAATAGCCGGCCAGACCGGGGAAGAAATGGTTGAGCCCGGGGAAAAATATGTTAGGCGGCAGTTGGACCATGCCCGATTGCTCAACCAACTCTTGTTCGCCTCAAGCCGGTCCGACCCTGAGGCAATTTTGGCTGGCGTTGTCGCCTCCGGCGATACCCGGTTTGTAGCTGGCCTGATCGATACGCTGCGCTATCAGCGGAGCTTGACCCTCGATATTGGCAGCGCCCTCAATAAATTAACTGATGAGGACCTGCCGCCCGATTGGTTTGAATGGGTCGAATGGGCCGGCCAGCACCCGGAGATTAAGAGTTTTGCCGGGTACCCTGCCTGGAAGGCCAATTTGTTTGCCCAGATTGACCCTAATTTCTTACGGTTTGTGCACGACGGGATGAACATTGATCCCGGCTCCCGGATTGAAGAGATTGTCTGGGGTGGGGTACGTGTCGACGGGATCCCGGCGCTGGACAACCCCACGATGGTAGATCCCGCCGAGGCCGGCTACCTGGTACCTGAGGAGCGAGTGTTTGGTGTCAGCATCAACGGCGATTTGCGGGCCTACCCGGCTCGATTTCTGGATTGGCACGAGATGTTCAACGACATTGTCGGCGGTGAACCCGTCTCCCTGGCCTACTGAACGCTGTGCGGTGCAGCGGTGCTGTACAAGACGAGCATTGACCAGAGCCAACTGCCTGAGGGTTATACTTTAAGCGGCGGGCAGGGGTCACATTCCAAGCCTGAAGATTATTTCACTTTTGGCTCCTCCGGATTTCTCTACCGCAGTAACAAATTGATGTACGACCGGCAGACTGATACTCTATGGCACCAATTGTGGGGCACGCCGGCCTTCGGGCCGCTGGTTGGCAGCGGTATCAATTTGGAGCGGCTGCCGGTGACGCTGACCACCTGGGCAAATTGGTATGCTCAACACCCCGAGACCAAAGTGATGGCCTTCGAAACCGGGTTCAAGCGGGATTACAGCCTTGGCGCGGCCTACGCCGATTACTTTGCCAGCCCGGACACAATGTTCCCGGTTTGGCAGCGCAGCCA
>JBFGLD010000194.1:0-8163 GCA_041576335.1 Anaerolineae bacterium
CAGCTACCTTGGCCCGGTCTAAATTCAGGTTTCACTTTTTTTAATCTTCAAGATCACAAAGTCAGTCTTTCATGAAAGCTCAAGACTATATTCTTGCAGTTGATGACGAAGCTGATGCCAGATATTTGGTTTCATCTATCTTGCATCGAGCCGGATATATTATAAAAACAGCCACAGATGGTCAACAAGCCCTGGCAATGCTAAGCGACTATCCGTTCACTTTAGTTATTTCCGACCTGCTCATGCCTGATATTTCCGGCCTTGACCTTCTAGCCGAGGTAAAAGCACAATTGCCTACGGCAGAGGTTATCTTGATGACAGGTCATGGGTCGTTGGAGTCGGCAACCGAAGCGCTGCGTCGTGGAGCTCACGACTATATTACCAAACCTTTTACCGCCGATGAGCTAATCCACAGCGTCGAACGCGTGTTGTCCTATCGCCGTTTAAAGCAGGAAAAAGCAATCCTCTTATCGGATCTTCAGCGCCGTAATGACGAGCTTCTACAGCTTGTGGAGGCCAGTAAACGTCTGGCCCGCCTAAGCCTGCGCCAGGATCAAGGCTTATTAGAAGAGATAGCCGAAATTGCGCAGGCCCATCTGGGTTTAACCGTGGCTATTTCCATATTTGATAAGCTAGGTGATCCTCTTCAAAGCTACGTACCTGCCACCTTCAATTTGGGTTGGAAGCGGGCATTGGAAAACGCTGTACTAACTGCAGAAAATTGCCGGCAGTTGATGCTTGAGGCTAACCGTGTTAGCCAATCGTACCAGCTTGTGCCAGCCCAGGTTGACCGAATGTCCTCCCCTACCATTAAAACGGCTGCAACCGACGATCGGGCGACCCGGCCAGCTGGCGCCCTATTTGCGACTTTGCTAGCGACAGCAGAGTGCCCCTTAGTCGGTATCTTGTGGGTGGCTAATGGGGACCAGGCGGTTTCCAGCGAAGCCATTCAGCGGTTCGAAATCTATGCAAACCAGGTAGTTAACGTTCTTGAAAATGCGAATATGTTCGCAACACAGACGCGTCAAGTTCTTACGCGCACGGCACTGGTCGAGGCAGGTCAGCGGATTGCCACCGTGTTAGAGCGGCAAGAGGTAATTTACACGGTTTTGAAAGCTGTCCTTAAAATAATGCCCCACGTTGAGCTGACGGCAGTTTATTACAAGCCCAATAACGAGTCAGAATTAGACGCGATTGGCATGAATCGCGAGGAAACGTTATTCAGTTCAAATATTCCGGTCGATGAAACTTGGGTTCATCAGACGTTACATGCGCGGCAAGCGTTTTACCAACCCTATTGGGAAGATGAGTCTGATGACATAGCTAAATCTGTTATCATTGAACCTTTGGTGATGGGTGGTGTGTCGCTGGGTGCTCTGGCTGCCGTGAGTCACCGGGTCGCGGCCTTCAACGATGATCAACAACAGATTTTGACGGTCCTGGCAAATCAAGCAGCAATTGCGCTGCAAAATGCGCGACTTTATGCCGAAGCAAGGCGAGCCGATGAACTGGAGGCGCTCTATGAAACGGGTAAAGCCATCAATCAGACACTTGATTTGCAGGATACCCTGACCACGACAATGGCCATCTCGCGCAGCCTAACCGGGGCATCGATTTGCAACGTTTATCTCTATACGCGGGAGGGTGATAATTATCGCATTGACTCGGTGGTTACCCTGGACGACACGTTACCTCTGACGGATGCCGATCGCCGTCGGGCGGCCGAAATTGCAGGAGACGTAGTCTCTAACCATAGCCCCAGCCTGATTATTGAGCCATGGACAGAAGCGGATCCGATCCCGCCGCATGAGCCCGAAGCCGAGATTCGAACCGTGAAAACATGGCTGGCTGTTCCACTAACCACAAACAACTCGCCAATGGGTGTATTGGAACTGGGTTGTGAGCGTCCCGATGCGTTTACCGCCAATGACGTGCGCTTGATGCAGATCATAGCCTCTCAAGCCGAAGCAGCCATTGAAAATGCTCGCCTCTATGAGGAAGTGCAGCAGCGTTTGCAGCAGACCGAAGCCCTAAATGCAATTAGCCAGAGCATTAGTAAAACGCTCAATTTGCATCGAGTGCTGGAGTTGGTGGTGCATTCGGCAGTAAAAACGATTCCGGTGGCAACTCATAGCGTTCTTTACTTATTCGACTCTTCCCACGAATCGTTTGTCCCTGAAGCTCAAGTCATAACACCAGGTAAACCCTTACCTGCGGAACTGGCCACGGCCAGGCAAAGCGCGATTCAGCAAGCGACTCAACGGCGGCAGACCCACCGCCTCAATTGGCAAAGTAAAGCGCATGGGTCCTGGTCTCTATTGGTTGCGCCCTTAAAGGTTATTGACGAGGTGATTGGGGCTATCTCGGTAGAAAGCCCGCGCCTTGATGCTTTCTTGGCCACGGATGAAACGTTATTAAACACCTTTGCCAGTCATGCTTCGGTTGCGATCCAAAATGCCAATCTGTTCCGCGATCTGTCTTCGGCATATTCAGATCTTATTGAAAAGCAGCAAGAGTTATTGCACAGCCACCAAACCTTGAAAGCCTTTTTTGAAGGCATCACTGATGGGCTCTACATTGTCGATCGCGATCTCAAAATCATCGTGATCAACCAAGCCGAAGCGCAGCGCCTGGGCGAGACCCCGGAGGCCCTGTTCGGGCAGGCCTGTGAGGCGTCGTTGTGGCGCGAGGCCGCCACCGCCGTCACGAAAATTGTGCGTGACACATTTGAGACCGGGCGGGAAGGAAATTGGGAAAGCCAGATTGATGTCACCCGGCGCGGACCTTTCACCGATCGTGATGTGCGTACCTATCCAATCTTTGACACGGCGGGTGCGGTTCATCAGGTCATAATCTTTGCCCAAGATGTTTCGGAGAAACGGCGGTTGCAAGCATCGTTATTCCGCTCGGCGAACATGGCTGCAGTTGGCCAGCTGGCCTCCAGCATAGCCCACCAGATTAATAATCCTCTGACAGTTATCATTGCCAATAGTCAAATTATGGAGATGGATGCCGATCCCAACTCGCCGGACCATCCGATTATCACCTACGTCGTGGAAGCCGGTATGCAAATCCGGCAAATTGTCCAAAACCTGCTTGACTTCTCCACCCAAGAGAGCTATGACTGGTTTGAAACAGACATCTTAGAAACCATCAATAATGCCTTAACCCTGATTGCCCATTCGCTGCGCAAAAGCGAAATCGAAGTCGTTCTGGAGATTGAGGAGCTGCCCGTTGTGATTGCCAGCGCCAGTCATTTAAAGTTGTTATGGATGAACCTGCTGCTTAACGCGCGAGATGCTATCTCAGAGCGGCTTACGTCCCCCCCAGCCGGCATTGTAAAGCTTATTGCCTCTCAGTTAGATTCTGAACGAGTGAAAATTCAAATTGTTGATAACGGAATTGGGTTTCCGCACGAGCACCGAGAGCGCCTGTTCGATCCCTTCTTTACCACCAAATCGGCCCACAAAAACCTGGGGTTGGGTCTTCATACGTGCCGGGCTATTGTCGAGGCACACCGCGGGCACATTACAATCGACGATAATCCAGGGGAATCCGGGACGATAGTGACTGTAATCTTGCCGCTAGAGCCGGGAGTCCTCAACTAGGCAGGCAGGACAGCCTGCCGGATATGGACTACCGGTCACGTTGCACTTGATCGATTTCCGGGGTCGACGTGACCGCCGCACTTGAGGTGGCCATCGCTGCGGGCGTACTGCTGGTAATTTGAGGCTTGTGGACGGGTGGTGTGGCAGTTAAGTACGAGTTAGCTGCCGGAAGTGGGGTCTAGGTTGGTCACGGTTTGATTCTATTTCTGCAGAAGATGACGAAGCGATGGCAGTAAGTCTTGACCGGTTTCCAGTGTCAAGTTAGCGGCCTGTAACTCATCTTTTTTTGCAGCTTTGAACAGCTCTTGTCTCAGAATACGTACCTGTGCGGGAGCCTGTATCCCTATTTTTACTTTATCGCCGTCTACTTCCAGAATAGTAACGACAATGTCGTCGCCAATCATCAAGCTTTCATTAGACTTGCGTCCTAAAACTAACATGTTTCCTCCGCCTTTAACTCGGCAGGCTGGGGTGTCGTCTCTGCGGCTCGGTGTAAGGCTCGACGCGGCTTTTTATGCGATTTGCAAAAAGTCACGTTTCGCTTGAGACCGGTTGGCCGATTTACAACCCGTGAACCGAGTAGATTTGTTGCTACACTAAATCGGGTGCTTAATTCAACTTCAATCGCCACTTGGACACCATTAGGTTAGGCCAAAAGCATGGTGTCTATAGCTACCTTAGCACACATCGTTGAGTTTTTGCATAAACTTAGGGTGAAGCTGAGATAAAAAAAACGTAAAGAAATAACCGAGAGCACAGGCGACTGTTAATTAGTCGATTTTTCGTACGAGCGGCAGCAATTTTTCCGCCAAGGCGTTAGCATCGATCCGATAACTCCCGATCGCAATTTGAGACTGCAGGTCTCGAACCAGGTCCTGGCGGTTGTCTTGTATCTCTCTCGTACCCCGCACCGTGCGTTGCCGTGCCGGTATCGCCTTGGGGATAGTGACTTGGCCGGATACCTGCGTAAATTTTTCGCGTGGTATATCCGGTTCGGCCTCTGCGCGATGCGGATCGCGGGCCAAGCCGATTGGCAAATCAGACTGAGTCTTGTCAATCATATGCTAACCTCTGAATCTATAGATGGATTAGATTGTTCGTTAATAGATTCATCGGCATGCTCGAGCGGATCTTTAGGAGTTTAATGCGCGCGTGAAGGCATAAATCAACTGCGGGGTCGTAATTCGTAAATTGTGGCAGTGGGCAAAATGATTTTAGGAAACCGTAGAATAAACAGGAGCACCTGCCTCAGGCTGGCGGAAGATAGTGGGATTGGGTTCCAGCCTTTTCTTGATAAATCCACGTAGAGTAAGCATTGTTTCGGCGTGAAGTTGGCTGACTCGCGACTCTGATACTCCCAGGACTTGGCCGATTTCCTTCATGGTTAACTCATCTTGGTAATAGAGCGAAATAATCAGTTGTGCCCGTTTTGGTAACTTCTGAATGGCCGCAGCCAATTCCACTTTCAGTTCTGCATCTTCAATCTGCTGGAATGGTGTAGGCATATCAACATCCTCCAATAGGTCATAAAGGTTAGCTTGTTCACCGCTAGTAAATGTTGTCGGCTGATCTAGCGAGACAATTGTAAAGTTCGTGTTGATCAACCATTTTCTGTATTGTGCGAGTGGTATTTGTAAATGCTCAGCTATCTCGGTGCTGGTTGGCATCCGTCCGAGGATCTGGCAAAGGTAAGCTTTGGCATTCTCGATTTCTTTGGATTGACGATAGACTGAGCGGGGTAGGATATCCATGCCCCGTAGCGAGTCGATAATCTGACCCCGAATCCGGCTAACGGCATATGTCTCGAATTTAACTCCAATTGTCGGATCGAAACGGCTTATGGCTTCGATCAAGCCAAGTATCCCGTAACTAATTAAATCTTCTCTTTGGAGGCTGGGCGGTATGCTAATTGCCAGTTGACCAACGACATACTTGACCAACGGTGCGTAGCGCAGGACCAGGGTCTCACGCGTTTGTTGGTCACCATATTGCTTATAATGTACCCAGAGTTCTACCGGATTATCCATCAACGTATCATCACGCTAAGAAATTTGATCTGCTACTTAGCAATCCACGATGCAAGGCATCGTTCTTTCAGCAAGGAAAACGGAGGAGTAAGTTGGGGGAGCTACCCCCAAGCCCCCGGCCTACGGCGTATTCCTTATTTATATCACGATGAGGGGTAAAGGTCAGTAAAATTTTTGTTAATGGGACGTAAAAGTGGCGTAAAGAGGCTAAAGTTAGCCATATATTTTGCCGATTTAACCTATTAGGTCGATTTAGAATATTTCGAGAGAGGGGATTGGAGCTGATGTACTGACAGTCTCCAAGTCTCTAATATCCTTTGAACACTGGCCCGGCTCACATAACCGACTGGTTAATTCAAATATTTAAAAGAAACGAGGCGCCATTTTCCGTGGATAGTGCTTGCCGTGTCTGCCGACGCCGCTGTTGTCAATCAGCCCGGCCGCGTCGTGCGGTCCGGGGCTGCAAAAATTTGGACAAATCCACATACCCTGGAGTACCTGCCTATTCGCCTTCGCTACGACCCTTGTGATGATTTCAAAGCGACCATTCTTCCAGATCTGGCTTACTTATGAAACGGTGGCGCTGAAGAATATTGTGCGCTGATGACAGTTTCCCCCTTAGCCTGTCGTGCCTGTAAGAGAACCATTCGGGTTGGAGAAGCTTATTGCTCCGCCTGTCGTCAGCGCCAATTCGCCGGGGACGGTCCACTATGGTCAGGCGAACGCCGCCTGGTCACGATTCTTGTGGCCGATCTGGCCTCGTTCACCGCAATGAGCGAGGATGCGGATCCTGAAGATATTATAGACCTGCTTAACCAGATTTTTTCCAGGCTTATGGTTGAGTGTGACCAAGAGGGAGGCTATCTTGACAAAATACTTGGCGATCAATTGATGGTCCTGTTCGGCGCACCCCAAGCGCACGAGGATGATCCGGTTCGGGCTGTTAGAGCTGCCCTAAACATGCAGGCAGCTATGAAAGAGTTAGTTCCATTTATGCGGGAAAGGGTTGGCAAGGCCTGCCGGCTCAAAATTGGAATCAACACCGGAGTCGTCGTATGGGGCCTTATGGGCCCTTCTGGACGAGCCGTGACCACCGTTATCGGGGATGCCGTAAATCTGGCTTATCGTTTGGAACAATTCGCTAAGGGCGGACAAATCATTGTTTCGGATCCGGTCTACTTTCTAACGCGCAGCTATTTTGAGTACGAGATCCTTAATCCGATTCGGGTTAAAGGCAAAAGTAGGCTGGTTCCGGTTTACGTCCCCCTTCGTTTGCGGCAGAGCGCGCGTTCGCAAAAGCAAGTTTTCCGGCTTAAGTCTCCACTCCTGGAACGGGAACACGCGCTGCAGACATTGCACGCCCATTGGGCCCGTACAATCTCAAATCAAGGGAAATTTATTCTGGTCAATGGCGAAGCCGGCCTGGGCAAAAGCCGCTTGGTGACAGAATTTATCTACGGAGTTAAGTCTTACGTCGTTCAGAAACAGCCTGTTTTTCTGCAAACCCACAGCTCAGCTGCGCCGCAAATAGGTACTTATTCACCACTCATTAATCTCTTATCACAGTTATTCAACCTGAGCCCCGGGGATAGCGACCTCCTGCGCCGGCAAAAGATTGTAGAACATGTTAGAACGCTTGGTATGGCTGAAGACACAGGTTCGTCTTTGGTAGATTTCCTTTTGGGCTGGGTTCAGGCTGGTGATCACCTAAGTAAACCAAGCCCGGAGGCCGACCACCTCCGGGAGTCCGCCGTCGAAGCGGCGGTCACAATTTTTTTGAAGCAGTCTCTGCGCCGGCCTACTTTTCTTATGATTGATGATTTGCAGGACGCCGATGCCGGCACGTTCGATTGGCTCAACCGGCTGGCAGCAATAATGCAAGCCAAACGTCGTGAACAGGCCGGCTATCAATTAATGGTGCTGGCTGCGACTCGTCCTCGAATAGAAATGTCGATCGAACTGCCGCCGGCCGATGAGGTGATAAAGCTTGAGCCCATAAGCGAGACGGCCTGTCGGGATTTGATTGCCGATTTACTTCCCGGCACCCGTCTACCGGCCGCCCTCGTCGAGAGTATAAGCAACGAGTCGGGTGGAAATCCATTTTACTTGGAGGAGGTGTGTCGCGGCCTTGTTGATTCGGATCTGCTGGTCAAACAGGGCGGCTCGTGGCGCCTGAGTCGCCCGGTTGACCAAATTATCGTGCCTCATAGTATCGAAGGGTTGGTCATGTCCCGCCTGGATGCCTTGAGTCCGGAAGCTCGCGCTGTTTTACAATACGCCTCGGCGATTGGGGCACAATTCAGTTATGATCTGCTTTCAGCGATTACGCCCGTACAAAATCTTGACCAAGCCCTTTATGAGCTGAAGCAGTGCGGGCTAATTAACGAAATGAATGTTAATGGAACGGGACGCTCTTTCGGCTTTGCCCAGAAGATGGTTCATGAAGTGGTTTATCGCACTCTCCTACGTAAAACCCGCCGCGAACTGGACCAACAAATTGCCCTTTTGAGTGATCAGGAAAGGCCCGC
>JBFGLD010000195.1:0-8148 GCA_041576335.1 Anaerolineae bacterium
CGACGATGGACAGCGCCATCCCTATTTACAATGACCGCGCCTGCCCATTCAGATTTGGGGACGGCTACGGTTGACACTAAGTAACAGCGAATAAGGCCAGGATAGCGTTCTGCAACCAGAGACTGGATCTGGTGAAGCGTCTGAGAGGGGTGCTGATCGCTAAGGCCGGTAAACAGCAGCAACGTATGTGAAGTTCCGTAAAGAAAGTCAACCAGGGAATGGGGCGCGCCCTTATCATCAAGGAAGAGGACGTTGGGGGCCCGATCACCCTTACTTGGGCCATTGTCAAATCGAGGGCCGCTATCGCCGATGACCTTTCGTATCCGTTGAGCGTGCCGGGGATGAGCGGTGTCCTCTCGCACGACATTACTGCTACCATAACTGATATCTAACATGGCTGTTTCACGCCCCAACCGATTTTGGACCACATCGGTATTCACCAAAATGCTGGCCAGTTGGTTACGTAGGGTTCGGGAAACAGGATTTTTCAGGGTAACGACTTTGGTCGCAAGGCTCACTTTCTTGATGGTCGCTTCGGCTACTTCGTGGCGTTCCACGTCGTAACTGTCGAGCAGTTTCTCAGTCCCCTTCCCCTGGTGAACCAGAGCCAGTTTCCAGACCAGATTGTAGGCATCTTGAATGCCTGTGTTGAGACCTTGCCCGCCCACCGGGCTGTGAATGTGGGCCGCATCCCCAGCCAAAAAGATCCGCCCCTGACGGTGATGGGCCGCAACCAGATGCTTGACCGAAAAGCTAGACCGCCATACCATGTCACGCACGTGGCTCTTCATGCCCGTTCGTTGATCCATCAGCGACTGCAGCAGTTCCTGGGTGATTTCCGGCTCGTTTCCCACGGAAAGATCCGGCATATGGGCAATGATGCGATAGCGTTTTGGCTGGGGCAGAGGCACGACCAGCAAGATGCCCTCGGCCGATATAAAGTTTTGCCCTTCGTCCTCAGGCTGGTCCCACTCGAGCTGGACATCTCCCAGGATAAAGACCTCATCCGCCGTCGTGCCCTCGTAGGGAATGCGACAAAGCTTGCGGGTGGTGCTGCGGGCCCCATCACACCCGATGAGCCAGGGAACCTCTAAAACCTCCTGGCTTACCGTCTCGCCGGCATCGTCAAGGCGAACCAAAGTAGCCTGAACCTGATCATCCCCCTGGGTCAGGTCGGTTAGCTGGGTGTGGCGCTCGACCTCAACCCCCAGCCGGGCCAAATGTTCTTCTAAACAGCGTTCGGTTTCACTTTGGGGAATACTGAGCCAGAAGGGATAGATAGCATCTTGCCAGTCGATAGAACGAAAGTTGATACGAGTCAAGGCCCGGCCCTCGTCATAAATATTGAGCGCCCGAAACTCCTGCCCGCTTTGCAGGACCTGGTCGACAAAGCCTAAGTCGGTAAAGACTTCCAGCGAGCGGGAGTGGAGCACCAGCGCCTTAGAGTGGATCGATCGCTTTTTATTAACGTCCACAATGCGCACAGAAAGACCGTGCCGCACGGCTTCCGCTGCGGCGGTGAGACCCGTGGGGCCTGCTCCAACAACGAGTACATCAGTCATCTAAACTCCCCTTTTCGTGTTCGTTAATAGTTAAAATGAAACAAGTTGCCCATAGTGAGCCGGCTCACTTATTTTTTGTTTCAACCGCCTGGCGTAATTTGTCTAGAAATTCGTCCAATGGAACGCGGTGGACTCGAGCCGCCCATTCAACTGTAAGCGCTTTGGTCAACATTCGACGTACAGAATACCCGCTCACTCGCTTGACACCAAAAATCTCCATCACATCGGCAATGTCACCATACTCCTCCAAAATGTCAGACACGCGAGTGTCTTTCGTGATTTCCATGAACCATTCTCCTTTTTTTGTCGCCTTTGACTGTTGTGAAAGGTTAACTAACCGAGTGGTAACAAAGTATGCCACCACCGTCCAAAAAAACAGATCACACGTTACCGGCCATGACCTTCACCCTATCTGCCTCTCGACTCACTTCATCACCCCACAGCCACCAGTGGCGCACATTAAGTAGGCGTCGCATCGGGGTTTTGACCACAATCAATATCAGCCCGATCGACATCAGGCACCAAACCGCCGGCCACTCGTTAATATTGTTCGTCAGCATGACCGCCACCAAAGGGCCGGCCAAGATGTGGTATAGGGTACATCGCCACGCTCCATAGAGAATAGGGATAAAAAAGGCCGGCACAAAATATCCTAGCAGCGTCCAGGTCAGCCCGTTTGAGGGGACCTCCCAGGCGATGTGCCAATTACCGGAAACCGAGCACAGTTGGTCCCCGCACAACGGTTCGCGGCCAATAGTGCAGGTGCCGGCCCACTCAAATTAGTCAGCTCTCGAATCCCAGTGCGGTGCCTATTATACCTCACTCTTAAATTTGTGATAGTCAACCTCTCAAGAGATGCCGGTGCTACCCTTTTGCGGATGAACCAACAGATGTGGAACTATTTCTTCCTCTTAGTGTATAATGGACGCGAGTAGACCGATGAGGTAAAACAGATAAAAAGCTCAGTCACTTGGCTACCCCTCAATCGGAACCTGGCCTGGGTCTTGAGGACCGATTTCTTTCCCAAATTTCGGCCTTGAAAAAGCGTATCCCAAATGTGAGCACGTCTAGGTTCATGCGCAGTTTAAGTGAAGCAGGAATTGACTGCTCCCGCCATATGAGACAAACTTGGTCGTGAATTGCACATTTTGTCCAATTATGGCATGAACTGCAGGCGAGACGGATGTATTCACCCTAGCTTTCACTTAAATTGCGACGGAGCCCATGTCATGATACTGCTGGCGAATTCCAAGTCGTGTCTGTTTTGACTTTGAGTTCAACAAATCTGAGCCAAAAACAGCCTAACAACCTCAAGGTTCGCATCGTAAGAATAGTTCGCCAGCAGTATCATGTCATATGAGCCGGTCCAGTGCGCGGGGGCAAGAAAATGGTTGGGCCAAGCTCCACGAGCGGTCGGGCCACCACAAATCGGTCGAGACGTCGCCAACACCGGCCGGTCGAGCAACCAGCTAACGGTCGGGAGAAAATTATGAGGCAGCGCTGGCTTCCCCCAGTCCAATCGGCGATAAGTTACTCCCACTTTGACAATTCTATCGGCTTGATGTACCTTTAATGTAGACACAGTATGTAGATACATCAGGGAGGCAGGTATGCAAACCCGCATCAAAAAATGGGGCAACAGTTTGGCCCTGCGTATCCCAAAACGCTTGGCCAATCAGATCGGCTTAAAACCAAATACACCGGTCGAGCTTAGCTTGGTGGAGGGAAAGCTGATGATAGAAGTGCAGCCCGAATTGCCTGGCCACTGGGCCTTTGACCTGTGCGGCATCTGGGAGGATCCCCGTCCGGCTGTGGAGATTGCCGGCGAAATCGTCGCGGCTCGCACGCCGGGTCGGGAGGTCACCCTGTGAGTTATCTGCTCGATACCGATATCATCATTTTCTGGCTCAAGGGAAACCAGACCGTTGCCCGCAGAGCGACTGAGGTGGGTCGGAATCATGTCAGCACCTCGACGGTCTCCCAGGCCGAACTGTACTTTGGGGCCTACAACTCCGGCCAGGTCAAACAGAACCTGGCGGCCCTTCAGCGTCTGGCCCAAACAATCACCCTCCGTCCCTTCGACGAGGCTGCAGCCCAATACTTTGGCCAAATCAAAGCTAACCTCACTCAGCAGGGCCAGATCCTGCTTGATGCCGACATGATGATCGCCGCCATTGCTCTGGCCAATAAGTTGGTACTGGTGACCAATAACACCAAACATTATGTCAGAATTTCAGGCTTGACGCTGGAAAATTGGGCCAACCCCTGAGTTTGGGCTGGGCAGTCAACGTAGGGACAGTAACCGAAGTGTAGTCACGACAGTGTATATGCCATGCTTGACAAGCTTCCAAAGCTGTGATGATATCGTCAAAACTTGTGGAAGGAGATCTACAGGTGCTGGTGGCTATGGCAAAACGAAACCGAATTCGTGCCATCTTGGCCGAGCTGGGCTGGACCATTCAGGATTTGTCCCGCAAGATCGAGATGACGTACCAACAGACTCACAAGATCGTTACCTCGGAACGTATTCCACCGGGTACATCCTACGCGACGTTGGAGAAATTCAGCGAAGCGTTGAACACGCCCATCGACGAGTTGGAAGAACGGGTCGAGGTTTAAAGAAAAACACCCCCACCCCAAAGGGGTGAAGGTGTTTCAGCCACCAACACATTTGCGCCAGCAGCAAACGCCGCCATCGCTTCCAAACTAAAGGTTGACAGGCCTTGACCGGAAGCGTGGCCCAGCGAAAGATCTGGTTAAAAACCAAATACTCGCCCTAGCGAAGCCCCCGGTCAGAGTTGAACTGACGACCGACCGCTTACAAGGCGGTTGCTCTACCACTGAGCTACGAGGGCATACCCTTGAGTCTAGCAAAAACCGAGTTTTTTGGCAAGTAAATTAACCTTTCCTATAGGTTGTCTTGTGTTCAGACAGGCCTGTTTCACTCTCGGCCGCCCCAACCAGATGCGGTTCAGACTCACCTAAGATCTTTCGGTAAACCTTAATGGTGTTCTGGGCCACGGCAGCCTGGGTATACTTGTTAATCACCCGTTGGCGGCCCTTACGGCGCAGATCTTCACGAAGCACGACATCATCGATCAGGCGCTGCAGGTGCGCCTGCAGCTCTTCAATGTTGCCTTCAGCAAAGGTGAGTCCGGCGTCGCCTATAACTTCAGGGATAGCACCAGACCGGGCACCTAAGGTAATTACATCACAGGCCATTGCTTCGATCAGCACCCGGCCAAATTGCTCGCGCCAATTGGCGCGCGTGAGCGACGGGAGTACTAACACATCCAGCCCGCTTAAGTAGTTGGGCAGATGGGTTGACGGCATTTTGTGATCAAAAGTAACACGCGCCTGGATCCCTAACCACTGGCTCATCTTCTCCAGTCGTTCCCGATTGGGTCCGTTCCCCAAAATTTGCAGCATCCATGGCCCGCGCAGCCGGCTGGTGGCCTGCAATAATACCTCGATGCCTTTCTCTTCGACCAGGCGTCCGACATAACCAATGACCAGGGCCGGTTGGCTTGGTGAATTCACGTTTCGATGCTTAAATACACTCCGTCGCCCGCGCCGCACTACGCGGTCACGCCGGTAGTAGATAGCCGGATCTACGCCGAATTGTGGGATGAGGTACATAGGGCCAGTGTAGCCCTTACGCTCCCAGACGCCACCCGATTCGCTATTTCCAACAATGAGAGCGTCGGTGTGGTTAAGGACATACCGTTCCATCATGCTGAATGGGGGCGGGTAACGACGGAACAAATTTTGCCAACTAAAAACAACCGTACGAGCTTTAGCCGCTCGGGCCAGGCGCATCGCCTGAAAAGTAGCCAAATTATAGGGCTCTTCATCAATATGAAAGATATCAGGCTTCACCTGATGAACAATCGTTTTAAGCTTTGGATAAAAATGGAGATGATAATTGCCATTAAAAACTATTCTTGTAACGATCAGCTCATAGTTCTGGGTATGAACTTTCTCCAGGCGAATGCCGTTGCGTGGGTCGTCCCAAGATGGGGGTACAACCACGGTTAATTGGACGGCATCGATAGACGCCAATTCTTCTAACTTTTTCTGATAAGCGCCTACAATGCAGGCTTTTGAGAGCATTAAAACTTTCATAAATGGTTCTTAGAACCTCAGACTTATTTTACGCATACCTTACTTAATACGTCAAGCCGGAAACCAGTACTACCTGAGATTACTTGCCGTCTCGCAGCGCCTGCCGATAGGCTTGCAATGTTTCTTCGGCAGTTTTCTGCCAGGTAAACTGCTCAACCTGAGCTAAGCCCCGCTCGACCAACTCGTCGACCGACTCTTCCTCGGTACAGAGGCGGATGATGGGGGCAGCTATATGCTTGGTATCGCCGGGATCCAGCTGGAAAGCGGCGGGACCAACTAGCTCGGGAATCGAGGTGGCATTCGTCGTAACAACCGGCGTGGCACAAGCCATGGCCTCTAAGACCGGCAGGCCAAACCCTTCGTAGCGTGAAGGGTACACGAAAACGGTGGCCGCGGCGTAGAGCAGGGGTAAATCTTCCTCGGCAATCCGGCCGGGCGTGATAATATAATCCTCAATACCCAGTTCGCGAGCGATCCGCATGGGGTCCGGAAAGAGTTTTGTGTCGGATTCCGGCAGCTGACCGGCTAACACAAGCGGGAAATGTTCTCCCAGGGTGGCACTAACCCAGGTAAAGGCGTGGAGGAGAGCGCTCACATTTTTGCGCGTATCGTAGCCTCCTACATAAAGCACAAAGGTTTCGGGTAAATTATATTTGCTTAAGACGTCAGCGACCTGCTGCCAGGACTTAGCCGGTTGAAAATGGGGGGCGGGCGCCAGGTAAACCACGCGCACCAGCTTATCTGGCAGACCAAGTTTCTGCACTATGTCCTGCTTGCTCGCTATTGAGTCGGCCAGGACAATGGCGGCCTGAAGTGCTGCCGCTGCGACCAGAGAGGTGTACAAACGTACGAGAACACCACCCCGATACTCCGGCAGCACCATCGGAATCAAATCATGAATCGTGACGACGGTCGGAACGGTCGGCGAAAGGGGCGAACCAAAATAGGGCACGTGCGCCAGGTCGATCGCCAGTTTTTGGCACGCCCGGGGAAAAGTTACTTGTTCAAACCAGACTTTAGCCAAGTTACCGGCCTGATTGGCAAACGGCGTTTTGGCCAGGTGGAAAGTGACACGGCGTCCCGAAAAATCCGGCTCAGAACGAAACGGTTTTGGGGAAATTAAGATAACCTCTAGCGTTTCGTCGGCTGCCAGCAAAGCAGGCAGCAAATATTTGAGGTACTGGCCACTGCCCACCGATGGATTATCCCAAAACCAGGCATTGATTGCAAGTTTCAATTTCTACGACCCGATGCTTATTTTGTTCACCCATTATATGGGTTTGCCTGTGGAGAGCAAGGTAATCCATGCCGGTGCGCGAAGAAGACCGGGGTGAACAACTGTCGGTTGCCCACGATGAAAGTTTAAAGATCTGGTTTGAACAAACCGGCAGGTGGATCGACAAGGATTTCGAAGGACCGTGCTTTTAGGTTGACCCTATTCCGGCCTGCAGCAACAAAAACCCGAGCAGGCAGCTGCGTTTCTTGATCGATCCAAAAAGTCAGGCGGTCGTTGTTATTGTATGTCAGGGTTATTCGCCGAGCAGGGCCGTGGCTAAGGTGCACGGTGGATTGGGTTGCTGTATCGGCCGGCGTATTGATCAAGGCCCTAATCATTGCAAATGCTTCGGATACCGGGGCGAGCCAAGGCGTAGAGCCCATTGCCGGCGGCTCAGCGTCGAAGCGATTGTAGCGCCAGGCATGCTGACCATCAAAAATAAGCGTTTCACCAACCAAATGCGGCGCAGCCGACTCGAGTATTTCAATGCGATGACGACCGCTTGCGCGCCATGTTTCCACGGTCAGCGCTCCTCCAACCGGCATAGCCGACCACTCGATTTCCCACACCACGTGTTGCTCCGCATGCCAGGCAGTGGTTAGCGCTGTTTGAGCTAACTCAGGCGCAAGCGGTTGCCGGACCGTACAGCCAATTAAGCCCAATAGGAGAAGCCAAATCAAAAGAAAAATTCGCGAAATCATGGCTTAAAATTATAATAAGTACGCAAGTGATAGGCTAATAACCACTTGTAAGCGAATCTGACCTGTGGTATAATCCAGAACTAACCCGTTCTAATAGCAAAATAGGGGATTCTAATATGATAGAAGTCAAAATAGACAGCATCCGAGTCAGTTTGATGTCTCAGCACCGCGTTGTCGTTTTAAAAGAGATAGACTCTGATCGATATTTACCTATCTGGATTGGCCCTTTTGAAGCTGATGCCATTACCATTCAATTGCAGGGTGTTGAGGTATCACGTCCATTGACGCACGATTTATTAAAGAGCATCATCGAAGAAATGGGAGCCAAGATTTCTCACGTTATGGTCAGTGAGCTCAAAAATGATACGTTTTTTGCTCGAATCGTTATGGACATAAATGGCAGCAGTCTGGAAATTGATGCTCGTCCTAGTGATGCAATTGCTCTTTCAGTTCGCGTCAATGCCCCTCTCTTGGTAAGCGATTA
>JBFGLD010000196.1:0-8134 GCA_041576335.1 Anaerolineae bacterium
ATCCCGACGTCGACCCGCCCGGCCCTTTGCAAGAAGAGAGTACACGCCGCAAGATTGCCCGCGGTGGCGCTTTCGATACTTCGAGAACCGACGCTCGCGCAGCCGACCGCAACGGACTGGGATTGGGTCCCTCACACAACATCGGCTTCCGCTGCGCCAAGCCGGCAGGGTAAGCTCTTCATTAAACACCTTTGTAGGAGTGAGGCAAATCCATGTTTGGTTTAAATATCGATCCCAACAATCCGCGAGGGAATCCCGAACCGGCTGAACTGCGCGCGTTGGGCGTGGAGATGGTTCGTTACACTTTCTATGACTCTAGCGGAGGCGATCAACTCGATCCACGGCAAGTCCAGTTTTACAGCAGTAAGGCTCGAGCTTATCACGAGGCCGGAATTAAATCACTGGTCATCTTAACCTACGATAGTTACCCTAACCGGCCTTCCCCTGATGCCGGCGACGGAGAGTGGGATCAATACGTCGAGCGTTTTGCTAAACGTTCGGCCCAGATTGCTCAAGAACTCGCTCCGTGGCAGCCGGCCTTTCAGGTTTGGAACGAACCGGATCACCCGGTCCACCTCAACTACGTACCCACCCTGCGCGTAGCCGTTTTTGGCCGCATGTTGCGCCGCACCTACGACTCAATCAAAGCAGTGGGCCCATTTACCGTTGTGACGGCCGGTCTGGCCAGCGGTAATCCAAGTTGGCTCACCAGGGTTATGCAATCTCTGAACGGCGCTCTGCCCGCAGATGCCGTAGCTTTTCATCCCTATGGCCAACGCCCTGAACGAAATTGGCCCCGGCCTGATTGGGGTTTTGGCTTTGTCGGCGATCTACTGAACAATTATTACCGCGCCGGCCAGCAAAAACCGCTCTGGATAACCGAAATGGGGGTTAAAGAAGAAGATCTCGGAAACAATCGGCAGCAAGTAGCAGAATTTCTGCGCCGTTTCTACCACACGCTCACGAACAGCTACCGCGATAAGGTGCAGCAGTTACAGTGGTTTTGCTACAGCGATGGCATGGTGCCCACTTTTGGCCTGGTCGATGCCGCGAGTAATCGTAAACCGGCTTTTGACGCCTACCGTGACGCAGCCACCTCTACGCCACGCCGCCCGGCGAAAACGCCACCTCGTCCGGCGGTAACAGCACCACCTCCACCCCCGGCCTTTAGCCCACCGCCGCCGCCCCCTATTCAGCCGCCGGCGCCACCCTTTTCACCGCCGCCCGTTTCTCCTGGCCTGCCTGTCCCGCTGCCGGCCGGCCCCTCCGGGCCAACCGCCCAAGAGTTAGCCCAACTGGCCGATCAGATGGCTGTAATCCAGGCCCAAACGCAACAACTGCAGAGCCAACTGACAGAGATAGTAACACAACTGGAGCAGTTGCTCGCTCAACAGGCTCAACTGGGCGATCTTGTCCGGCAATGGCAAGTCCAGCCCGGTCCGGCCGGTCCTCAGGCTCCGCTGATGCAAAACGTTGCTGCACAGTTGGCCAAGCATCCCACCAAGCAGTTTCCTTCTCGACCGCTGGACCAAATACAACAGATTATTATCCACCATACCGCTATTCCGGCCAGCATCGGGGCCGAACGGGTAGCCGATTATCGGGTGAACAAGCAAAGCTGGCCCGGCATCGGCTACCACTATTTTATTAGCGGTGACGGGGCCATTCAGCAGACCAATGAGTTAACGACCTTATCGACCCACGCCGGCAACTTCGACCCCGTGGCGATTGGGGTATGTTTTGCCGGAGATTTTACCGACGTTCCGCCAACATCAAGCCAAATCGAGGCAGGGGCCCAACTCATTGCTTGGCTGCTATCGGAGTTTCACCTGCCCGTTGAGGCCATTTCCGGCTACAAAGAGTTAGTAAATACCCAAAGTCCCGGCCTGCAATGGGATAGTGGTGCACGTTGGGGGGATCAATTGCGGGCACGTATCCAAGCCTGGTTAAGCAGTTAGGCCACCTTTAACCTTTGGCGACTACTGGCCCTGCAGCCATCGTTTCTGCAGCTTTTGCATTTCGCCGCTCTCCCTCAGCCGGGTCAGACTCTGATTCGCCGCCTCGAGTAATGCTTGGCTTTCAATATGAACAGCCGCGGCGTACCATTCGTCGGTAAGATACGTCACAATCCGGACCTCCTTTGGAGCAACACTCAGGCCGGTGACCGCATCGACGATGGCCGCATTAGCTTCGTTGTTCAGCACGGCGGCCACCGCCCCAGCGGCAGACGGTTGGCGTACTAAGCTGATGTTTGCGATTTCCCGGGCCAGGCGGCGCCCCTCCATATCGGCCTGGCTGCCCCACTCGATGGCCACCGTGTGCCCGGCCAAATCTTCAGCCGAATATATCTCGCTAACCCCGGCTGGCGTAAGCAAGACCTGCCCGCCATTGAAATAGTTGACGGTGTAAGCGACGTCTTTTGTCCAGCGCGGATCGTAAGGCAGGCCGGAGATAATCATATCGACCCGGCGGGCCAGCAGTGCATCGTACAGGCCATCGAAGCCAATATTCACCAGTTCCAGCTCAACGCCTAAATCGGCCGCAATAACCTGAGCGATATCCACATCCAAACCTTCAATTTGGCTATCGGCATTAATGGCCTCGAAGGGGGGAAAACTGGCATCCAGCCCGACCCGCAGCCTGCCACGCCGCTGAATTTCAACCAAGGTCCCATCATCGCCCGGGAAAAAGAGCCACCAGGAAACAAGGAGAATCGCAAAAATGATGAGGAGGGGGACGAGACGGATCGTGCGGAGCGCTGCTATGATGTAAGACCCACTACGTCCTGTGGAATACGCCTTCCGGGCCGGTTGGCCCTCGACCTCGAAACCATGCCCCCTCATCGTACCTGCAATTCTTCACCGCGACTATAATGCTGCACTTCGAAATAGATCGGTTTTGGCTCAAAATCGGGAGTAACAAACGTGAAGTAATCAAGATAGGTTCGGGCTGGCCAGGGATAGCGAAACGCCCACAGTCCGGCCATTTTGGCCCAAGGCCAGCTCGCCACGAGTTCGTAAGCCCTAAGGGTATTCTCAATACGTTGGGCCGGCTTAACTGCCCGCGTCCAGCGAGGATGGTCATTCCAGCCCCCTTCCGTAATATAAATTGGGAGATGAGCCAAGCCATTGTCAACCAACACCTGACGCACCAGCTCCGTCCTCCGGAAATTGATTACAGCCGGATCGGGCGGATCATCGGCAGGAAAGCTCCAGCCATAGGCATGTACGGCCAAACCATCCATGACCGCACCCGCACCCGCGTCGAGCATTCGCTGCAAAAATATGAGATCATCCAAGGCTTGCTCGCTGCCTGGCGGAGCCAGGGTAGGAGCCAAAGCCCCGCCCAGAACCAGCGTATCGGGATACCTGGACTGCTGAACGTACTCGTAGGCCACGGCCAACAGTTCGGTGTATCCTTCCGGACTAATGGGTTGGAAGCCCCATTCCAGGGCTAAGTTTGGTTCGTTCCAGATAACAATCGCCGGGACCCGGTCACCATAGCGGTTCACAAAGGCCTGCACATAATGCCCAAAGTCGGCATAGGAGTCGACCGCTAAATACGACGAAGCCGAATCGGCCGGCCGGGCCCACTCGGGCACAAAACCGAGCCGGGCAATTACTGTTAAACCCTGGCGCTCGGCGTGACTTATCACCAGGTCGCTGTGCTGCCAGTCGAAAAAGCCAGGGAACGGCTCGCGGTAGGCCCAGGGAAAATACTCAATTATCCAAGGGGCTCCCATCTCCCGGACCATCTCGAGGGTGCGCTTAATCTTCCAGGGTTCCACCTCATCGGTCAGGCGGGTGTGAACCCCCAGCTTAGCGTTGATCGTAAACACTCTTTGCTGTGGTCCGAGATCAATCTCCCTGGGAGGCATTGCAGCGGGGAGCAGGAATGCGGTGATTATTAAGAGCGAAAAAAGCACCAGTTGAGTCACCGGTAATTGGTAACGGACCATCCCCAACAGCCGCGACCAAGCTCTCATTGCGACCTTCGCATCGCTTTGCTGCTTCATGCATTTTCTTTAAAGGACTTCGCCATATCGTACACAAACACGACTCCGGCAAACAGTTGGAGCAAGGCTCCAACCGCCGCCACCGGCCCTAACCAGCGCCCCCCCAGCATAATGAGGCCCGGCTGGCCGATAATAGTTAGCGGCAGGCCAATATTTAGCAAGGTCAGGACCACCAGCCCCCGCATCGACCCATAACTAGACCGGCGATCATACATCAAGGCCATGCCAAGTTGGGTGAGCCAGCCAACCAGCAGTGTTTGCTCGGTAGAGATTAGGGCGGTGTAGGCCAAAGGATTAAAGCCCAACCACGTATCAAACACAGTTACGGCTTGCGCCAGCAACCCAAGCACCAAATAAATTAATGAGGCAACCAAAAACTTCCGAGCAATAGCGGCCATGTGGAACCCAGTGAATTATACTCGTTAGACCAACTTTCGGAAAGGTGACCACGCCGCTCCGCAGCGTCCTGGCTATGCTGTCATTCAAATAGCTCCAGGCGCATGCGTACCTTCTACGCCGGCGTCCGAGTTTAGCGGAAGGCCGCCGCTGCCACCTAATCAACCAAAAAATTCATGTCCGTTTAAAGCTGATCTTCAACCTAAATCCCATTGCAATAACCTCGCACAAATGATATACTGGACGCAGTACATCATCATTATCGATGAGGGAGCTGAGTATGACAATTGTATCGGCGCACATCAGTGACATAGGTCGGAACGAAAAAAGAAAAAACGAAGACTATGTTTGGGTTGATGAGCAGGCAGGATTGTATATTGTTGCTGATGGGATGGGAGGTCAAGAGGCGGGTGAGATTGCTAGCGAACTGGCCTCTAATACAATTGGCAAATTGGTAAGCAGTCAAATCAACGAAGCCACCAGGCCGCTTTCCAGCGATGAGATTCAGGATATCATGATAAATGCGATTGAAACTGCCAACGATATCGTATCGAAGGCGGCTAGAGCAGCATACCAGAAGCGCAAAATGGGCGCAACCATCATTGTCGGATTAATCCAAACTCCAATGGCTTACATCAGCCACGCCGGCGATACCAGGGCCTATGTGATCCGCGGCGGTACCATTATGCAGCTAACAAAGGACGACTCGTGGAGCGCCGAGCTGGCGGCAGAAGGCTTGCTGACTAAAGACAAGATACAGGAGCACATCTACCGGCATATTGTTACTAAAGCAGTCGGGCAAGGCTCGGCTTTATCACCCTCGTTTACCGAGGTGCCCTTAACTCCAGGTGACTGGCTTCTGTTATGCAGCGACGGTTTGTGGAACATGGTCAAAGACGAAGATATCTTAGCAGAATTGCAGAAAGCAGGTGATGACCCTGCTCAGGCTGTGGAGGCTTTAGTTGACGCTGCCAATGCAGCCGGAGGCAAAGATAATATCTCCATAGCGGCAGTTAAGATGTTAGACTAAATACCCTAAGCTTCGCCTGCAGCAGCTATCTCCTTCGTTGAATCAAATTAACCACAAACAGCAAAACAACGGCCCCGGCAATAGCAACTATCAAGCTGTAAAGATTGAATCCAGTCACGCCGGATCTGCCGACAAAACTCATAATTAATCCACCTATGAAAGCGCCAACGATGCCAACTACAATGTTGGCAATGCAGCCCATGCGCTCATTTCGCCCGGTTATAATACTGGCGATCCAGCCAGCTAAGGCGCCTAAAATAATCCAGCCGATAATAGACATAGTAATGACTCCTGCGATTAAATATTAATTCCCAAATTTGAGATAAAAGACCTCTTGAGGAGGGCATTCAGTGAAACCCCTCAAGAGGTCTTTACATTTATATTTACTGCCCAAACTGAGATTGTTTATGAACTTGGTCTATTGGGCTGCCTCAGGTGGCACCAGCACGGTATCGATAACGTGGATAACCCCATTGCCGGTTTCGATATTGGTCGCCGTAACCGTGGCCTCTCCAACTTTAACCGTGTCACCATCTACGCTGATCGGCAGGGGCTGACCCAAAACCGTGTCAACCGACTCAACGGAGACAACATCGGCGGCCATCACCTGACCAGGAACCACGTGATACAACAGCACATCTGACAGGGCCTCGGTATTCGCCAGCAGATCATCCAGGGTACCCTCCGGCAGCTTGGCAAACGCCTCGTCGGTAGGAGCAAACACGGTGAAGGGGCCTTCGCCTTTCAAGGTGTCAACGAGACCTGTCGCTACGAGAGCCGTTACCAGGGTGGTAAACCGTCCATCGGCAACGGCAGTGTCGACGATATCCGGCGCAGCCGTAACTTCTTGCTCCTCAGCGGCAGCCGTGTCGTCTGCGACGGTCACCTGCACTTGCTGGCAAGTCTCATTATCGTAGCAGGACAGCCCATAGACTTGGCCCACTATAAGCTCAAAGTTACCGGGGGCGACGTCGAAATTACCGCCGGGCTGGTGCCCATCATAAGAATATTGGCCGGGATCGACGACAAACTCTTGTTCAGTGCCCGGCGGCAAAACAGCGAAACCAATGGTTGGGCCGGTTAGATCGAACACCAGATCAAAAGAACTCAAGTTTTCGACGACTAACTTACTCTTACCTTCCGGAACGTCGACAGCTGCGCTCTCTTCTTCGACCATGCTGCTCTCTGCACCAGCCTCGATTGGGGCCGGGACAACTACAGTATCCGGGGAGGCAGGAACACATAAGGTTTGCCCCACAAAAATCAGGTTTGGATCATCGATTGCCGTATACCGGCTGTCACTCGCAGCGGCAGCATTAGTGGCCTCAACGATCGCTGCAAAGGCCCGTGGGCTGCCAAAAAATTTGTCAGAGATGGCGCTCAGGGTATCATCGGCCTGAATCACATAATCTTCCGAACAGGTCGTAGCCGCCGCGGCTTCCTCCATTTGCGCCTCATCCGGCGTGGTCGAACTATCCTCTGCCATCGCCCCCTCTTCCATCATCGCGCCATCATCTGCCGGCGGTAACAGGACGGAGTCAATGACGTGGATAACGCCATTGGCAGCTTCAATATCGGTCATAACAACCTGAGCCTCGTTGATCCTGACCGAGTCCCCCTCGACGGTAATATCTACCGGCTGCCCCAGGACGGTATCGGCAATGTCGAGCGCAACCACATCGGCAGCCAGCACTTTACCGGGAACAACATGGTAGAGCAGTACATTGCTCAGAGCCGGAACATCAGCGAGGAGGCTGTCCAGCGTACCTTCCGGCAAAGCAGCAAAGGCCTCATCGGTCGGCGCAAACACAGTAAAGGGGCCCTCGCCCTTGAGGGTATCGACCAGATCAGCCGCTTCTAGCGCGGTGACCAGGGTGGTAAAGCGGCCGTCTTCAACGGCAATATCAACAATGTCTTTCTGAGGCTCTTCCTGGCTTGGCGGCGCTGCAAAAGCCAACGAGTTCAGCGAGGCTAGCAGAGTCAGTGCTAGCAGAATATATAGTGTTTTCAATATTGTCTTAGACATTTTTATGTCTCCTTCCACCTCTATTTTATGTTATTTGAAATGAATTTTACAGTTTAGCTCGCGCAAGCGGCTAACACAAAACGAAATAATTATAGCGGAAAGTAAAACATTAAGGCAAATTTCAAATAGAACTCAAATTCGTACAAATTAAGCACAGTTGGAGGGAAATTGAGCCACATTTCGCGAAGAAAATAAGCCGAGCAGAGCCAGACCTCCCGAACGCCAAAACAAAAGTCCGAAGGAAAAGTCCTAGTCCAAACTGAGGATGCCTTCGGCATATGAACAAAATGCTAGGTAAAACTTTGGCCGCGTCGCTAAGGCACAGCCAAGTAGGTACAAGACCCTATAGTGTCACCAAAGTAACTTAAGCATTGGTCGAGTATAGACCAATATACGATCATGGTTTGTGGCTGTTCCGGGTGTCCAGGTGGGTGATGGCAGACCGTCACCCACATCAGCTGTTCATTTATACTATTGGCCGAGACAGCAGTAACCATTAACAGGAACAGTATTATCACCAGGATCGCAGGAGCTAGAGGACGCTGCCAAAATTTACTTCTTCGTTCAGGTTTCATTTTTTGTCCTTCTAGACATTAAAAAAGCCGAAGGCAAAAACCCAGTCCAAGGTGGGAATACCTTCGGCAGTCAAATTAGAAACTGAATGTTC